>SKLB01000216.1 GCA_007123465.1 Spirochaetales bacterium | reverse complement strand
CCTCGGCCAGCTCGTTCAGCAGTTCCAGCGCTTCATCGTACTGCTTGTGCTTGATCTTGAGTTGCGCCAGGTAGAAGTTGGCAATCAGAGATTCGCTCGATCTGCCGCGGAAATCGGCAAACCCCCTGGCGGCGGCCTCATCCTTGCCGAGGAACAGGTTGATCAGCCCGACAAAGTAGCCGGCCATCGCGTGACTCTCGCTGCCCATCGCCACAACCGCTGAGAACGCCTCCAGTGCTTCCTCCAGGCGGCCCATTCGGTAGTAACAGACCCCAAGTTTGTAAAAGGCGATGCCGAACTTTGGATTGATCTCGGTTGCCGTGTGGTAGGTTGCAACAGCCTCGTCCAGCTTGCCCAGAGAATAGCGTATATTGCCCAGTATGAGGTAGACGAAGGGACTCCTGGGGTAGGTTTCGGCCAATGCCAGAAACGCCTTCTCTGAGTCCGTCCACTCGCCGGCAAGATAGTGACTCATTGCCTGCTGGTAAGCCGGATCGGCATGGTTCAGTTCCATCGCTTGTACTCCTCTGTATCAGCGTATCACCTGCACGCCTAGTCTACTACGCCAACCGGCTGCTGGCAACCTCAGATCATGCCGCGGGCATCGAGCAACTCGGCAACGCGCTCTTGCGGCAGCACGCCTGACTCCAGCACTACCTCACGTATCCGGCGCTTCTCGCGGTAGGCCTTGTAGGCCAGCTCGGAGGCCCTGTCGTAGCCGATCTCGATAGCCAGCGGCGTGACCAGAGCCAGGCTCCACTCAATCCAGAACGCCAGGCGCTCGCTATCGGCGCTGATACCGTCGATACAGCGTTCAGCGCTGCGGCGGCAGGTCTGCGCCAGCACAGACATGGCTTCGATAGTCTCAAAAGCTATCAGCGGGTGCATCATGTTGAGCTCCAGTGGGCCGTGCTGTCCGGCGCTGGTCACCGAGACTACCTTGCCCATGACGTAGGCCGCTACCTGAATCATCATCTCCGGTATGACCGGGTTGACCTTGCCCGGCATGATCGAACTTCCCGGCTGCAGCGAGGGCAACACGATCTCCCCCAGCGCACCGCGCGGTCCACTGGCCAGCAGGCGCAGGTCGTTGCCGATCTTCATGATCCCGGTAGCCAGCACGTTCAGTGCGCCCATGAGCTCTACCTGCGCATCGCGTGCGGCAATTGCCTCAAAGCGGTTGTCGGCGGGCCGGAACGCGATGCCGGTCTCGGCCGCAATGCCGGCTATGGCCCGCGCAGCAAACTCCGGGTGACAGTTGATCCCCGTGCCGACCGCGGTTCCGCCCAGCGCCAGCTCTTCCAGATGGGCAAGGGTGTTGCTGACGCGTTGAATGTTCTTTTCTATCTGGGTGGCGTAACCGCTGAACTCCTGGCCCAGTGTCATTGGTACAGCGTCCTGCAGGTGCGTTCTTCCCAGTTTTACCAGATCCTTGAACTCTTCGGCCTTGGCGGCCAGTGATTGCTGCAACAGCTGCATGGCTGCCAGCAGCTCATCTGCAACCATGCGGTCAGCGATATGCAGCGCCGTGGGGATCACGTCGTTGGACGATTGGCTGCGGTTGACGTGATCATTGGGGTGGACCGGTGTGCGCGTGCCGCGCGGCTGACCGAGAATCTCGTTGGCGCGATTGGCAAGCACCTCGTTGGCGTTCATGTTCCACGACGTTCCCGACCCGGTCTGAAAGACATCGATCGGGAAGTGCTCGTCCCATCTGCCGTCGAGCATCTCGTCGGCTGCCTGCACAATGGCGTCGGCCAGCGGCTGCTCTACCAGTCCAAGTCCCGCGTTTGTACGCGCTGCGTGCTTCTTGACCAGCGCCAGCGAGCGTATCATCGCGGTGGGAATGCGCAGGCTGGAGACCGCAAAGTTCTGCATGGCGCGCTGCGTCTGGGCTCCCCAGCAGGCCCACTGCGGAATGCGAACCTCGCCCATGGAGTCGGATTCAGTGCGCTGTGCGGCGTTCGGCATACAGCCTCCCTCAACTATACCTGAGTTCTGGTGACAGAAACTTCGATCGCGTGTATAGTACCATCAGGAGCGGAAAATGGCAAATATCGGTATCATCGGAAGTGGAAACGTCGGCGCAAACTGTGCGTTTTTCCTGGCGGAGAAGGGCGTAGGCGATGTTGTGCTCTACGACATACAGCAAGGGATGTCCACCGGCAAGGCGCTGGATATGATGGAAGCAGCGCCAGTGCGTGGATACGCCACCAGGATCAGCGGAACCGATGACATAGAAGACGTCCTGCGCGCCGACGTTCTGATTGTGACCGCCGGGGCGGTTCGACAGCCGGGAATGAAGCGTGAAGATCTCTTTGAAGCCAACCGGGCGCCGCTGAGCGATATTGCCGCGCGGTTGGCCGGAACCGATCACAAGATCATTGTGGTCACCGAACCGGTTGACCTGATGACCGCGCTGTTTGCCAGTCAATCCGGACTGCCGCGCGAGCGTGTCATGGGGCTGGGCGGCATGCTTGACTCCACTCGTCTGCGCTACCTGATCGCTCATGAACTCGGTGTGGCGATGGAGGACATCACGGCAACTGTTGTCGGACGCCATTCGAGTTCGATGGTGCCGCTGGCAAACTACTGCACCGTTGCTGGTGTTCCAATAACGCGTCTGCTGCCCGCTGAACGCATCGAGGCGCTGTTCGAGGCAACTCGCAACGCCGGTGACCTGATTGTCGATATGGCGCAGCGCGCCAGTGCGTACTACGGACCGTCGGCCGCGGCGTGTGATCTTGCCGAATCCATCGTGCGCAATTCGGGCCGCATCTGCCCGGTATCGATTGTATTGAAAGGCGAATACGGCCTGCACGATGTTGCAATGAGCCTTCCGGCAATCATCGGCCGTAACGGGGTGGAACAGGTGCTCGAGCCAAAGCTCGATCCGGAACAGAAAAGCCGTTTTGTTACCGCCGCACACGAGCTGCAGCAGATTCTGGGCGTAGCCTGAACAGGGGGGAAGATATGAGCAAGGTTTCAGTCATCGGTGCAGGCAACGTTGGTGCGACCGCGGTCTACTATATTGCCGAGAAAAATATCGACGAGATCGTTATGGTCGATGTGGTTGAGGGACTACCGCAGAGCAAGGCTATCGATTTCCTGCACGCCGCGCCGTTGCGCAGGTACAACGCGACTATCATCGGCACCAATGATTACGCCGACATCGCTGACTCAGACGTCGTGGTGCTGACCGCCGGGATCCCGCGCAAGCCCGGCATGGACCGCATGGATCTGCTCAAGACCAACGTCGGTATCGCCAAGACCGCCGCGCAGGCGATTGCAAGGTACGCCCCCAACGCCGTTACCGTGGTGGTCTCCAATCCGCTGGACGTCATCAGCATGGTGGTGCTGCGCGAAGGTGGGTTTGCGCTCAAGCGGGTGGTCGGCATGGCGGGCATCCTGGATGCAACGCGCTTCCGATACTTCATCGCCTCAAAGCTCAACGTGCTTCCGTCTGATGTCATGGCGATGGTGCTCGGCGGTCACGGTGATACTATGGTACCGCTGCCGCGCTACACCTCGGTTGGAGGGTTTCCGCTGACCGAGCTCATGCCGGCGGCCGAAATTGAACAGCTGGTGCAGCGTACGCGCAGCGGCGGCGCCGAAATTGTCAATTACCTGAAGAAGGGCAGCGCCTACTACGCACCGGGAGCATCAGCCGCCAAGATGGTCGAGGCAATTGTCAACGATGAGAAGCGCCTCTGTGCGGCCAGTGCCTACCTTCGCGGCGAGTACGGCCATTCGGATATCTTCCTGGGGGTGCCGGTGCTGCTGGGCCGCAACGGTGTCGAGAAGATCGTGGAACTGGACCTGCTTCCCAATGAACAGAGGGAACTCGATCAGTCGGCCGCGGCAGTCAGAGAAGGTGTGGTGACCCTCGAGAGTTTCTACTCGCCGGGCTGATACGCTGCAGCTGAGATTCTCTCAGCTGCGCTGCTCGATCGGGACCACCTCGCGCTGTTGATGGCCCACGTAGAGCGCCTTCGGGCGGAAGATGCGGTTGTCTGAGCGCTGTTCGAGGACATGCGCCAGCCAGCCGGGGGCACGCGCAATGGCAAAGACCGGAGTAAACAGCGATGAAGGAATACCCAGCAGCCGATAGACCGCGCCGGAAAAGAAGTCCACATTGGGGTAGATTGGCTTGCCCTTCTCTTCCATCCGTTCACGAAACAGCGTCTCTATCCGCTTGAGAATGTCGTAGTAGCGCGTCTCGCCCTTCTCGGCACCCAGTCTCTCCAGGTAGCCCTCCACCACGATTGCTCGCGGATCCTTGGCTTTGTAAACCCGGTGCCCCATGCCCATGATTTTGCGTTTCTGATCGAGCGCCGCACTGAGCCACGCGTCGACCCGGGAGAGCTCTCCAACTTCATCTACCATGTCCATGACCTTCTCGTTGGCACCGCCGTGAAGGCTGCCGTACAGCGCACCGATGGCCGCCGAGATACTGCAGTAGCAGGTAGAGAGGGTTGAGGCAACTACGCGTGCGGTGAACGTGGAGGCGTTGAAACTGTGCTCGGCGTGCAGGGTCAGGCAGTCGTCCATGATCTTACCCTCGAGTTCGGAGGGCTCCCGGCCGTGCAGCATGTAGAGAAAGTTAGCGCCGTGCGAAAGGTCCTCGCGCGGTTCAACGTAGTCTTTGCCGCTGCGGAAGCGGTGCAGTGTTGCCACCACAGTTGCCAGCTGCGAGACCTGGTGCAGCGTGATTCGGCAGTTGCAGTTTGCGTCGTGCTGGATCTTGTGTTCTACGTAACCGCTGAGATACGAGACAACCGCCTGCAGCAATTCCATTGGGTGCGAATCACGCGGAAAATCGCGGATCATCGCCTGGATTGGGGCTGAGATCGGACGCGAATGGCGCATCTTGCGCTGAAAGATCGTCAGTTGTTCGATAGTCGGCAGCTCGCCGTAGAGCAGCAGGTAGGTGACTTCCTCAAAGCTGCACTGTTCAACCAGCTGACGTATCGGATAGCCGAGGTAGTACAGCTTGCCGTTCTCCCCGTCGATGCGGCAGATCGAGCTCTCTGCGGCAATAACGCCTTCAAGGCCTTTTGCGTACTCTACTGTTGCCATACTGTCTCCTTGCCTTGATTATCTGCTGTTCAACATGCGCCCGTCTACACCCAGCGCGGCTTCCTTGACCGCTTCGGTCAGTGTCGGGTGGGCGTGGGCCGTCCGCGCGATGTCTTCGGCACTGCCGCCGAATTCCATAACCGACACAGCCTCGGCAATCAGGTCGGAAGCCCACGGCCCAACGATATGCGCGCCCAGCAGGGCGTCGGTCTGCTTGTCTGCCAGCAGTTTGACAAAACCAGCGCTACTCTGCATCGCCAACGCACGACCGTTGGCCGCAAACGGAAACACCCCGCTGCGGTACGCTATCCCCTGCTCTTTGAGCTGTTCCTCGGTCTGGCCGACTGCGGCGGCTTCGGGCCAGGTGTAGACAACGTTGGGAATTGCGTCATAGTTCACCGTACCGGCTTTGCCGGCGATAATCTCGGCTACCGCTACTCCCTCGTCTTCGGCCTTGTGTGCCAGCATCGGGCCGTGGATGATGTCGCCAATCGCGTAAACACCGTCAATTGCGGTGCGATAGTGCTCATCGACCACGATGCGCCCCTCCTGCCGCTTGATATCAAGCTCCTCCAGGTTCAACCCATCGGTATACGGCTTGCGGCCTACGGCAACCAGTACCCGGTCTGCGCTGAAAGAGACCTGCTTGCCGCCCTTGCCTTCCGCGCTCAGCGTGGCGCCGTTTCTGGTTGTCTTGACGCCGGTGACCCTGGTCTGCAGCTGAAAGGTCAGCCCCTGTTTTGCGAGCTCGCGACGCACGGTCTTTGCCACCTGTGTGTCCCAACCCGGCAGAATCTCGGGCAGGATCTCGATGACCTCAACCTCGCTGCCCAGGCGCGCCCAGACACTGCCGAGCTCCAGCCCGATGGCGCCGGCGCCCACAATCAGCAGTTTGGCGGGAACGGTCTCAAATTTCAGCGCTTCGGTTGAACTGACCACCATCTCGCCGTCGAATGGCAGAAACGGCAGCTCCTGCGGGACGCTTCCGGTGGCAAGCACAATTGCACCGGTTTCAAATTGCTCACTCTTTCCCGAGTCGGCGGTTACCGTAACTGTGCCGGCTGCGTCTACGCGGCCGGTGCCCTGCTTGACGCTGATCTTATTGGCCTTGATCAGCTGCGCCACTCCGGCGGTCAGCTTTTTGACCACCTGATCCTTGCGTCCGAGCATTGCGGCAAGATCGAGGCTTGCTCCTTTGACTGCAATACCGTGGTCTGATGCCTCGTTGGTGATTCTGGCGTAGAACTCACTGGAATCCAGCAGTGCCTTGGAGGGGATGCAGCCGATGTTGAGGCACGTTCCACCGAGCGTCGGCCATTTTTCAACCAGCGTTACCTGCAGCCCGAGCTGCGCGGCGCGGATTGCCGTGATATAGCCTCCGGGGCCACTGCCGATCACCGTCAGATCACTCTTGTCTCTTGCCATTATGAAGTACTCCTCAGAGGTCCAGCAGCATCCGCGATGGATCCTCGATCAGTTGCTTGATCTTGCCCAGAAACTCCACCGCCTCTTTGCCGTCGATAATGCGGTGGTCGTAGGTCAGCGCCAGGTACATCATCGGACGGATCACAATCTGGTCTTCGACAACCAGCGCGCGCTTCTGAATAGAGTGCATGCCGAGGATGCCGGTTTGCGGCGGATTGGGAATAGGTGTGGAGAGCATCGAGCCAAACACGCCGCCGTTGGAGATGGTAAATGTGCCGCCGGTGAGTTCATCGGGGCTGAGCCGGCGGGCGCGCGCCTTCTCGATAAACGCAAGAATCTCCGATTCGATGTCGGCAAACCCTTTGCGGTCCGCATCGCGGATAACCGGCACAATCAGTCCCTTATCGGTGGAGAGTGCAACTCCGACGTTGTAGTAGTTGTTGTAGACAATATCGGTCCCATCGATAAAAGCATTGACTGCCTCGAACTGCTGCAGTGCGCGCACCGCTGCGACGACAAAGAATGACATGAAACCCAGCTTGACGCCGTGCCTCTCGGCAAAGCGCTCCTTGTGCTGTGAGCGCAGCGCCATCACCTGCGACATGTCGACTTCATTGAAGGTTGTCAGGTGCGCGGCGTCCTGTCTCGACTGTACCAGGTTTTCGGCAACCCGCCGGCGCAGGTTGGACATCTTGACGCGCCGCTGACGATCCGCGCCCGGCTCGGCGCCGGATGCCTCTGCTGCCGCTCGCGGCTCAGCGGGCGCTGCCGGAGCCTGCTTTGCATCGGCAGCGCTGACTGCCGCCAGCGCATCGGCCTTGGTTATGCGGCCGCCCGGGCCGCTGCCCTTGATCGCAGCCGGGTCGAGCTTGTGCTCGTCGACAATTCGGCGCACCGCCGGTGACAGCGCTGAGCGGTCCGACGCGACGCTGCTGTCGCCTTCATCAGCGCTCGGCGCGGTGTCCGCGGTGTCCGCATTGTCCGATGCGGATTGCGGCTCTGCCGGACTATCCGAGGCGGACTCGCCGGCAACAGCGGCCACAACCTGCCCGACCTGCACCTCGCTGTCCTCTTTGATCTGTATGCTCAGTACGCCGGCGGCCGGAGATGGGATTGCCAGCGTAGCCTTGTCGGTCTCCAGCTCAAAGAGTTCATCGCCTTCGGCTACCGTGTCGCCGTCCTGTTTGAGCCATGTTGCCAGTACGCCTGAGGAAATTGACTCTCCGATCTGAGGTACCTGCACTTCGTGTTTCATATCGCTTCTCTCACTTCCATATGGCTTCCCTGTGGCGCCTGTTGCTCTCAGGCTTGTTTGTGCGGCTGCGGCCGGCCACCGATTGCCTGCGCCAGAATATCCTCGAGCTCTTCGGCGTGCTGCTTGTACGATCCGGTGGCCGGACTCGGGCTGGCGGCACGGCCGATGTAGCGCAGACGCCTTCCGCTCGGATGGATCATGTCACCGATCTGTTCCAGCACAAAGCTGTAGGCCCCGCGGTTACGGGTCTCCTCCTGACACCAGACCACCTCGGCTTCGCGGTTGTAGCGTCCCAGGACGCCCGAGAGTTGTTCGGTATCAAAGGGATAGATCTGTTCGAGGCGCACCAACGCAGTATCCGTTCGGTCCAGCTCCTGCCTGCGCTGCAGCAGGTCGTAGTATATTTTGCCGCTGCACAGGATCACGCGCGAGACCGGCGCCGCATCGATGCTGTCATCGATCACGTTGCGGAAGTGCCCGCTGGACAGGTCATCCAGCCGGGACACACACGCCTTGTGACGCAACAGGCTCTTGGGGGTCATGATGATCAGCGGTTTACGGAACGACTGCTTCATCTGGCGCCGTAGAACGTGGAAGTACTGCGCCGGCGTAGTCGGGTTGACCACCTGCATATTGTAGTCTGCGCACAGCTGCAGATAGCGCTCCAGATGTGCGCTGGAGTGCTCGGGGCCCTGCCCCTCATAGCCGTGCGGCAGAAGCATAACCAGGCCGCTGGCGCGAAACCATTTGGATTCCGCCGAGGAAATGAACTGGTCGATAATCACCTGCGCACCGTTGGCAAAATCCCCGAACTGCGCTTCCCAGAGCACCAGGATCTGCGGCTGCGCCAGCGAATAGCCGTAGTCAAAGCCAAGCACGGCAAACTCGGACAGCGGGCTGTCGTAGACCGAGAACCACGCCTGGTCCTGGTCAACGTGCTGCAGCGGGGTATAGGTCTTGGGGGCTTCGGTCTGGACATCCCACCACACCGCGTGGCGCTGCGAGAAGGTTGCCCGTGCGGAGTCTTCCCCACTGAGGCGTATCGGATAGCCCTCGCTAAGCAACGAGCCAAAACTCAACGCTTCGGCAAAAGACCAGTCGATAGCGTCGCCGCTCTCGATGGCCTGCCGGCGCTCCTTGATGAACCGTTTGAGCTTGGAGTGCAGCGCAAAGTCGTCAGGCGGCGTTGTAAGCGCGGTGGCGATCTTTGCAAGCGTAGCTGCTTCAACGCCGGTTTCCAGCGGCTCAAAGGTGTAGTCGTGCTGGAAATTACTCCACGCTCCACCCTGAAAGGCGTCGTCCAGGTCGGGGCGAAAGCCGGACCTGGCTTTCTCGAGCTCTTGCTTCAGCACGTCACGATACTTCTGCCGGAAGCGTTGCTGGTCCTCCTGCGAATAGGCTTCCTGCTCGGTCAGCCGCCGACCGTATAGTGTCGCTACGCTCTCGTGGCTCTTGATCAGATTGTACATGATCGGGTGCGTAAACGACGGCTCATCGGCTTCGTTGTGCCCCAGGCGCCGATAGCAGATAATATCGACTACAGCGTCGTAGCCGAATTTCTGGCGAAAGCGGATTGCCAGGTTCAGCGCGCGCGCAACCGACTCCGGGTGATCGCCATTGGCGTGAAAGATCGGTACCGGCATCGCCTTGGCTATATCGGTGGGAAAGAACGACGAGCGCGCGTCTTTGCTCGCGGTGGTAAAACCGATCTGGTTATTGAGCACGATGTGCACCGTTCCGCCGGTACGGTAGCCCTTGAGCTGCATCAGGTTGAAAGTCTCTGCAACCACGCCCTGCGCCGAGAACGCGGCATCGCCGTGAATCAGGACCGGCACCACCTTCTTGCGGTTCCAGTCTTTGCGGCGGCGCTGGATCCCGCGGCACTTTCCTTCTACCACCGGATCAACCGCCTCGAGATGGCTCGGGTTGGCTACCAGGCTGATGTGAATCTCGGACCCCTCGGCGGTGGAGTAGCTGAAGCTATGACCGAGGTGGTACTTCACGTCGCCGGAGCCGCCGTAGGTGTGCGGCTGGTAGTTGTCAAAGAACTTGCTGAAGGTCTCGGCGCCCGGTTTGCGCAGCGCGTT
Source organism: Spirochaetales bacterium (assembly GCA_007123465.1). Lineage (GTDB taxonomy): Bacteria > Spirochaetota > Spirochaetia > DSM-27196 > PWMO01 > PWMO01. Next base: position 7,390 of record SKLB01000216.1, on the reverse strand, counting down.
GGTGAACACGTTGAGGCGGCCACGGTGTGCCATGCCGAGTACGATCTCCTTCAGGCCGCGGTCGGCCGCACTGTCTATCAGAAAGCGCAGCGCCGGGATCAGTACCTCACCACCCTCGAGTGAGAAGCGTTTCTGCCCGATGAAATTGGTCTGAACAAAATGCTCAAACTCCTCAGCTTTGATCAGGTCTTTCTGGAAACGGATCTTCTGCCGCTGCGTCCAGTCGGCCTGACTGTCGGGGCTCTCGATCTTCTCGATCAACCAGCGGCGCATCGGCTTATTCTGAATATGCAGAATCTCGGCACCGACCGTTGCGCAGTAGGTCTGCTGCAGCTTCTGCACAAGGTCGCGCAGCTTCATGCGCGGCGGGTCAAAATAGCCGCCGCTGCTGAACTCCTGGTCCATGTCCTCGTCGGTCAGGCCAAACGCGGAGAGCGAAAGCTTCTCGTAATTTGCCTGCATAGTGTAGTAGAGGTAGCGCAACTCGGGAGTAGAGTAGTTCTTGAGCGGATTCAGGTCGGCGTAGATGTAGCCCACATCGCGGTAGGCCCAGATCAGCGCGTTGACGCGGCTCTGTTTGTAGGCGGCGCGCGCCGCACTGAGTTGGTCAGCCGCGCCGATTGCTGCGCCGGCAGGACCCGCAACACCGGCAAGCGGTGCGGGCGCGTCGGCCGGCTGTCCGTTGCCGGCGGTTGCAGCAGCGCCGTTATCGCGGTCAAAAGCCTGGAAGTAGCGCTGCCATTCAGCGGGAACATCGTCAGGCTTTGATTTCCAGCTCTCGTACAGCTCTTCAAAGAACCGTGCGGTCGAGAGGTCGATTACGTGCTGATCCACGGCGCTACCCCTTTGAGCAGTTAACGACCGGTCTGTTTGCGCAACAGGGTCGGAATCTGATCCGGTTTGTCGGCTACCGGAACGCCGGCGGCGTTGAACGCCTTTATCTTGGCGTCCGGAGTACCCTTGCCACCGGAAATGATTGCACCCGCGTGTCCCATGCGCTTGCCCGGAGGCGCGGTGCGCCCCGAGATGAAGCCCACCACCGGCTTGCTCATCTTATGCTTTATGAACTCCGCGGCGGCTTCCTCGTCCTCACCGCCTATCTCGCCGATCACGATCACCGAATCGGTGTCCGGATCCTGCTCAAACAGCTCGAGCATGTCGGTGAAGCTGGAGCCTATCACCGGGTCACCGCCGATGCCGATGCAGGTTGACTGTCCGTAGCCGCTGGTGGTGAGGTTGTAGACCACTTCGTAGGTCAGTGTGCCGCTGCGCGATATTACGCCGACGGAGCCCGGCTTGTGAATGCGCGCCGGCATAATGCCGATTTTGCACTTGCCCGGCGAGATCAATCCGGGACAGTTGGGTCCGATCAGCCGCAGACCTCTGCGCTGCACGTAGTGGTAGTTGGAGACCATCTCAACTACCGGCAGCCCTTCGGTGATGCAGATGATCAGCGGCACGCCGGCGTCTGCAGCCTCGCGGATAGCCGCGGAGGCAAATCTGGCCGGGACAAAGATCACGCTTGCGTCAACGCCGCTTTGCTTCATGCAATCGGCAACCGTGTTGTAGACCGGGATGTCGTCGAGCTTCTGGCCGCCCTTGCCCGGTGTAACGCCGCCGACAATATCAGTGCCGTCGGCTACCATGGATCGCGCGTGAAACGACCCGTCGCGGCCGGTGATCCCCTGGACGATGACCCGTGTTTTCTCATCAATCAGTATGCTCATCTGGTTTGCCTCGCTTGTACTTACGCTACCGATACAACTTTTTCTACCGCCGCGCTGAGCTCTTCGGCCACTTCAAAGCCCGCGTCCATCAGCAGCGCGCGCCCTTCCTTCTCGTTGGTGCCAATCAGCCGGATAACCATCGGCAGCTTGATATCGGTCTGCTTCATCGCCATCAGGATACCGTTGGCAATGTCGTCGCAGCGCGTGATTCCACCGAAGATGTTGATCAGGATCGCTTTGACCTTCGGGTTGCGCGTGATGATCTGCAGCGCGCTGAGCACCTTCTCCGGGTTGGAGCTTCCGCCAACGTCCAGAAAGTTAGCCGGCGTCCCGCCGTAGAGCTTGATAATGTCCATGGTAGCCATCGCCAGTCCCGCGCCGTTGACGATACAGCCGATTTCGCCGTCCATGCTGACAAAGCTCAGATTTGCGGTTTTTGCGTCGATCTCGTCCTGCGAGTACTCTTCGGGGTTCTTCATCGCTTCGATATCGGCGTGTTTGTAGAGCGCGTTGTCATCGAAGTTGACCTTGGCGTCCAACGCCAGTAGCGTGTCGTCATCCACCAGCGCGTAGGGATTGATCTCCACCAGTGAACAGTCTTTTTCGATGGTGAGTTTGTACATCTTGCGCACCACGTCTCCGGCCTGCTCGAGCAGACGCGGGGTTTCAAAGGCTTGTGAAAGGCACGCTTCCAGCCCGGTTTCATCGATCCCGTCCAGCGGGTTGATGTGGAAGCGCAGGATCTCCTCGGGGCGCTCAACCGCCAGCTCCTCGATATCGACCCCGCCGGCCTTGCTGACCATCAGTATCAACTGCTTGCGCGCCCGGTCGAGGGTCAGACCCATGTAGTACTCTTTCTTGATATCGACCGCCGGGGCGATCATGACCTTTTCTACCGGCAGATCCCCGATCGTGAGCCCCAGGATCGTGCGCGCGGCGTCAACCGCCTCATCGGCAGACCGGGCCAGCTTGACACCGCCGGCCTTGCCGCGGCCGCCCACCAGAACCTGCGCCTTGACAACCACAAAGCCGCCGAGCTTATCGGCAGCCGCGCGGGCTTCGCCGGCTTCTGTCATAACCGCCTGGTCCTGCACCGGGATATCATAGCTCGCGAAGAGCTCTTTTGCCTGATACTCGTGGATCTTCATTGGTTGGCCCCTTCTGGTTCTGCGGTCTGTTCACCGCGCGCTGCGCGGTACTTCTTGATCTCTCGCTTGGTAAGATTGATCAGCTTGGTAATCTTGATCTCGCGCGGGCAGACCCGGGTGCACTCGAAGTGGTTCTCGCACGGCCACACCCCGTTGGGATCGTCCAGCACACCGAGCCTGGCCTCGAGGCCCTTGTCGCGGCTGTCAAAGACAAAGCGCGCCGCCTGAACTATTGCAGCCGGACCGAGGAAGTCGGGGTTCTTCTGCAGCACCGGGCACGCGGAGTAACACGCCGAGCAGTTGATGCACTTGGTGGCTTCATCAAATACGGCCCGCTCTGCTTGTGACTGCAGGTATTCTTTTTCCTCGATCTCGCTTTCAGCAACAAGGAACGGTTTGACCGAGCGGAACTTGGTGAAGAACACCGACTGGTCTACCATGAGGTCGCGCTGGACCGGCAAATAGCGCAACGGCTCGATGCGCACCGTGTCGCCGTCGGCGTCGGCAACGTCCTGCACCAGCGTCTTGCACGCCAGCCGCTCCTTGCCGTTGATGCGCATTGCATCGGAGCCGCACACACCGTGGGCGCAGCTCTTGCGAAACACCAGCGTACCATCCTGGTAACGCGAGATGTCCATCAGCGCGTCCAGGATACGATCGGTTGGCTCAACGGTCACGTTGAACGTCTGCAGCCTGGGTTGCGGGTCCGTCTCGGGGTTGAAACGCTGTATCTCAAGGGCGATCTGCATGTTCACTCCTTAGTAGGTTCGTGGTTTGGGTTCCCAGATGCTGGTGTCTACGGCTTTGTAATCGATCGATACATCAGAATCCTCCAGCGATGCCATGCTGTGCTTGAGCCAGCCGCTGTCGTCGCGCTCTGGGAAGTCCTTGCGCGAGTGAGCGCCCCGGCTTTCGGTCCGGTTGAGCGCCGAAACAGCGGTAACCAGGGAGAGGTCGAGCAGATTCTCCAGCTCCAGGATCCCGAGGACCTCCTGATTGTAGTTCGAGCTGCCGTCCTGCACGCGTACCTGTTTGAACTCATCTCGCAGCTGCCGTATCTCGGTAACAGCCTCTTCCATCTGGCGCTGCTCGCGGTACACTCCTATCTTGGCCATCATCACTTCCTGCATCTTTTCGTAGAGCGGCCCCGGGTGGGTGCCTTTGCCCTGCTTGAGGCTAGTGATTCGCTCGCGCGCGGCCTTGCCGGCGTCTGCCGGCACCGAGCCGTGGTCTGCATTGCGCACAAAGTCGGCGATATGGCGTCCAGCGCGCCGGCCGTAGACCACCAGGTCAACCAGGCTGTTTGTGCCGAGCCGGTTGGCACCGTGAACCGAAACACAGGCGCATTCGCCGGCGGCGTAGAGCCCGGCGTAGACAGTGTCCGCGGTGCAGACCTGGCCGTCCAGGTTGGTAGGAATGCCGCCCATAGCGTAATGCGCGGTTGGTTGCACCGGCATTGCCGCCTCGGCGGGGTCTATCGCCAGGTAGGTCTTGCAGAAGTCTGCGATATCGGGAATCTTGGCGTAGACCGTCTCGCGGCCGAGATGGCTGGCGTCGAGCATCACGTAGTCGTCGATCTTTCCGTCACCGCGCATTCCGCGGCCTTCGAGCACTTCGGTCATAATTGCGCGCGAGACCATGTCACGTGGTGCCAGATCCAGCAGCGTTGGAGCGTAGCGCTCCATGAAGCGCTCGCCGCTGCTGTTCTTGAGGATTCCGCCCTCGCCGCGCACCCCCTCGGTAATCAGGATGCCCATGCCGCGGATTCCGGTAGGGTGGAACTGGAAGAACTCCATGTCTTCCAGCGGAATCCCGGCGCGCGCCAGAATTGCCGGACCGTCACCGGTGTTGGCGTGAGCGTTGGAGGTGATCTTGAACATGCGTCCAAAGCCGCCGGTGGCAAACATAACCGCCTTGGCCTTGAAGACATGGATCTCGCCGCTTTCCAGCTCAAAGGTCACGATACCCGCCACGCGTGTACCGTCCATTATCACTTCGACCACCTGAAACTCGTCGTAGAAATGGACATCGTTCTTGATGCACTGCTGGTAGAGCGTCTGCAGTATCATGTTGCCGGTGCGATCAGCCGCGTAACACGAACGGTGCACCGGTGCCTCACCGAAATTGCGCGTATGCCCGCCGAAGCGGCGCTGGTCGATCTTGCCTTGCGGGGTACGCGAGAACGGCAGACCGCGGTTCTCCAGATCGTATACCGCCTGCACTGCCTCGTCTGCCAGAATGCGTGCGGCCTGCTGATCAACCAGGTAGTCTCCGCCTTTGACCGTATCGAAGGCGTGCCATTCGGGGCTGTCTTCATCGACGTTGCCCAGTGCGGCGCCGATTCCGCCCTGAGCGGCTCCGGTGTGGCTGCGGGTAGGATAGAGCTTGGAAACAACGGCGGTCCTGGCGGTCTTACTGGCTTCGAGGGCCGCATACAGTCCGGCCCCTCCGGCGCCCACGATAACAGCGTCAAACTCATGTGTCACAATGATTGCTCCTTCTGGGGTGTTTCCGGCTGTGGAACCGAATAACTCGTAGACAAACGTACACCGCGCGGCAGGAATAAGTATTCATAGAACCGAGCAAAATATAGCACAAAAGTCGGGAATTGGAAAGCCGCGCGTGCTACACTCGGCGGGGGGCTTTACTATGAATCAGCAGGCGGCGCACGCTATTGCAGCGGCGGCACTGGAACGGGTTGACCCGGTGCGGATGGTCACCGATTGCCTGACGCTGGACGGCGACACGCTCAATATCAACACCGAGAAGCAACGGCTCTCGTTTGATCTATCGCGTTATGATCGCATCATTGTGCTGGGTGCCGGCAAGGCAACCGCGTCAATGGCGCTTGGTGTCGAGCAGGTGCTCGGCGAGCGCATCGATGACGGACTGATTGTGGTCAAGTACGATCACGTGCGCGAACTCGAGCGCATCGAGTTGCAGCAGGCCGGCCACCCGGTTCCCGACGAAAACGGCGTAGCCGCCGCGCGGCGCATTGTGCAAATGGCGCAGGCGGCCAGCGACAAGACGCTCTGCCTGGTGCTGATTTCCGGCGGAGGGTCTGCGCTGCTGACGCTACCGGCCCAGGTGGCCGGTAGTGAGGTTACGCTGGAGGACACTCAGCAGACCACGGAACTGCTGCTGCAGGCCGGGACACCGATCCAGGAGATCAACTGCATTCGCAAGCATATCTCGGCGGTCTCAGGCGGCAGATTCTGCCGCGCCGCTTACCCGGCAACCACAGTCAGCCTGATCCTCTCCGATGTAGTGGGTGATGAGCTGGAAAGCATCGCTTCGGGGCTGACCAGTGGCGATCCCACAACCTTCCAGGACGCCTGGCGTATCGCTGAGAAATACCGCATAGCCGGCCGGCTGCCCGACCGGGTGCGGCGAGCTCTCGAGGCAGGGTGTGACGGTGATATTGCAGAGACTCCAAAACCGGGCGATGAGGTGTTTGAGCGGGTGCACAACGTGCTGATTGGAACCAACGCGCTGGCGCTGGATGCGGCGCGCCGTAAGGCCGAAGAGTTGGGCTACAACACGCTGGTGCTGACCTCGCAGCTCACCGGTGAGGCGCGCGAGATTGCCAGGCTGTTTGCTGCGGTTGCCCGGGATCTGGTCCGCTCGGAGGTGCCGCTATCCAGACCGGCCTGCGTGCTGGCCGGCGGAGAGACTACCGTCACGCTGCACGGGGCGGGCAAGGGCGGACGCAATCAGGAGATGGCGCTGGCGTTTCTGGCCGAGGTTGATGCACGACGCCACGCGTTCAGCGGCGTCACCTTTCTCTCAACCGCCACCGACGGCAGCGACGGTCCAACCGACGCAGCCGGTGCGTTCGCATCACCATCGCTGGCCGAGAAGGCCGCGGCTGCCGAACTGTCGATCGCACGTTTCCTGGCCGACAACGACTCGTATCACTTTTTTGACAGTCTCGGTGCGCTCTACAAAACCGGCCCCACCAACACCAACGTCTGCGATCTGCAGATCCTGCTGGTTGAGTGACCCGCGCACAACGCGGCTACAGCTGCTGCTGATCGTCCACCGGTAGCGCGGCGGTACGCTGTTTGAGGTAGCTGCTGAACTTGATGCGCGGCACCGCGGTGGCCGCTTTGGCCGGGATAGTGATTTCGTCACCGTTAGCCGGGTTGCGTCCGACACGCGCCTTCTGTGGCGGGCGCACACCGTAGTAGAGCCGCCCGATACGGCCCAGCGGCGCGCGTTCACCCAGCAGCGCGCCGGCCTCGACCATCTGCAGGTAGTCATCGATAAGCTGGCGCGCCAGCGTCTGCGTGACCGAGTTCTTGCGCGCAATGTACTGCACCATTGACCGCAGGGTGAAGTGTTCGATGTTCCCGTCCGGCATTGTCAGCGTCTGGTTCAGTTTGACAAAACCGTTGGTCAGAAAGATGGTGGCTTCGCGCAGGCGGCGCTCCTGCTCCTGCGGATCGACATCATCGGCAAAGGTGCGGATACTCAGCACATCCGAGCTGCGTGTAACCGCGCAGTCGCCAAACT
>SKLB01000010.1 GCA_007123465.1 Spirochaetales bacterium | reverse complement strand
TTACCCTGGTCTATTACCTGTGAGAGTATCTGTGGGTGGCACGCAATGAATGAAGCGAAAATCAGCGTCCAGCACGCCAGTTTTGTCCGCGACGGTTTTACCATTCTCGACGACGTCAGCATCGAGTTCCCCTACGCCGCAACCACCCTGATCCTCGGTCCATCCGGCTCGGGCAAGACGACGCTGCTCAAGATCGCCGCCGGACTGTTTCCGCCGGACCGCGGCAAGGTCAGCTACAACGGTGTTGATATCACCGCGACTTCCGGCGCAAACGAACGACACCTGCGCCGCAGACTCGGTTTCGCCTTCCAGGACGGCGCGTTGTGGCAGAACATGACGATCTTCCAGAATCTGGCCCTGCCGCTGCAGTACCACTATCCGCGCATGCCCGCAGACGAGATCCGCAACCGCATAGACCGACTGGTTGGGGCGTTCCCGATCCGGCGCCACATGACGCTGCGACCCGCTGCGTTGTCCGCCGGCGAAAGGAAAATTGTCTCGTTTCTGCGCGCTTTGGTGCTCGATCCGCAGGTGCTGCTGTTTGACGAACCAACCAGTTTCGTTGATCACCAGGCCGCCCAACGCATCGAAGCGCTGCTGGCCGGCTACAAGCGGCGCGGAACCACCCTGATCGGCATCAGTCACAACGTCGAGCTCACCGCGCAGCTCGCCGACTACCTGCTGGTCATCATCGCCGGAAGCGTACGCGCGTTTGGCCCACTGCGCGAAGTAGCTTCCAGCAGCGACCGCGAAGTCCAACAGGTATTGACCGAGGTACTCTCGGATGCCGCAACCTTTGACGGCGATATCCTGGATCTGTTGAACAACGCCGAGTCGGACTGACCGCCGGGCTGCGGTGGCCCCGCGGCCGTATTGACCAACCCACGCGCTATGACTAGACTCCACAGAGATCATGAAGTTCCGGATTCGATTTGTGAACCAGGTTGTAGGCGTATTTCTGATCGTTGCGCTTGGATTCCTCCTCGCCATCCTTATATCGATAGGCAGTAACCAGCGCTGGTTTGCGCGCAATTACCGCTACTACACCATTCTACCGAGTGCCTCGGGTGTGAGTACCGGTATGGCAATCACATTCAAAGGGTTCCAGGTCGGCCGTGTAACCGATGTTCGTCTAACCGACGACAGCGAGGTTCACGTGCACTTCTTCCTGCAGGACACTTTCATCGATCGTGTCTGGGAAAACTCCGTTATTCAGCGCGTTACCAATCCGCTTGGAATCGGTGGCGGGCTGGTATTCCATCAGGGAGCAGAGCCCAGCGATCCGATAGAAGAAGAATCGCTGATTCCGTCGATCCACAGCCCCATCGGCCGAGATCTGGTGCGGCGCAACCTGGTCAGAATACCCGACCAGGAAGACACCATCTCGCAGATTATCGAGCAGCTTGGACCAATTCTGGCCAACGTTGAAGAAGTCTCCGAGTCGCTGGCTGTGGTCATAGAGGGAATTGCGGCTACCTTTGACGGAAGCGGCCAAGGCCCGATCCAGGATCTGGTGAACCAGACCAACAGGCTTCTGGTCGAGGCCGAATCACTGATCGTCAATGCCGCGGTAATCTCGGACAACGTGGCAGCGATGACAACCGAATTCCGCGATCCGACCGGGATCGTACCGCGGCTGATAGACCCATCCGGATCGATGGCCACCTTCCTGGACGATGAGGATGCGCTGTTCCTGCAGGTGGAGGCGATTCTGCTGGGCTTGAATCAGAGTATCGCTGAGGTGCAGGAGTTTGCCGAGTTTGTCAACGCCACCTCACCACAGCTGATGACGATCCTGGAAGAAGGCCGGGAGGCGCTTGGCGCCGGACAGGATGTGATGGAAGGACTGCGAAATAACCCGCTGCTACGCGGCGGTATCCCTGCTCGCCGCGAACAGCCGACCACGGTGCGGAGTTTCCGTGATGACGGCTTCTAGAAATGCGTTGCTGACGGCGCTGCTCGCGCTACTACTGTGGGGATGCTCATCGGTCCCCGAGCCGCCCGACGAGATAGTCGATGCGCAGAACCGCGCCGCGCAGCTTGCCGGCTACGGCAACAACTACTTTGCCCGCGGACAGTACCCGCAAGCGCTGCAGTTCTTCGAGATGTCACTGCGCGAAAACCTCTCGGTAGACCATCTGCCCGGCGCTGCTCGCAGCCACAACTCGATTGGTCGCGTCTACCTGACCGTTGGGGCCTACGACAGCGCTCAGATTCATTTCGACGCCGCCTACCAGATCGCCCGCAGCGAAGACTCGCGCCAGCTTCTGCTGCAGAGCTACAACAACCTGGGAGAACTGGCGCTGCAGCGAGGAGACAACGCCCTGGCGCGTTTACATTTCAGCCGGGGAATCGAGCAGCTGCGCCCCGGCGAAGACTCCTTAGAGGCGGCAATTCTGTACCATAATATGGCCGGACTCGAACACCGCCAGTCAAACGAGCGCGAGGCGCGCCGCCTGACCGAGCAGGCACTGGCCATAAACCAGGACGCACGGCGCTTCGAGGAGATGGCAGCCAACTTCTATCTGCTGGCCGCCATTGAATCGCGCGCCGGCAATCAGCAACAGGCCCTCGAGTACGCTCAGAAGGCTCTGGAGAACGACAAGCGCGTGGAGAACTCCACCGGCATCGCTCAGGATCTGGCGGCAATCGGCCAGGTTTATTTACGGATGGGTGAAATGCAGCCGGCTCACGACTATTCTCGGCGTGCCTACCACGTCTACTCCGCGCTGCGCCTGCACGCCCAGGCAGCCGCGATGCTCGATCGATTAATGGAGATCGCGCTGGAGCAGGGTGACAACGAACTCGCGGACTACTACCGGACACGACGGGAGGCGTATGAGTAGGTTCTGCGTGCAGCTGCGCCGCAGCGCTTCGCGGCTGGTGCGCGGCTACGGCGCGGTTCTGCGTGCTGTAGCTACCGTGGCAGCCGTGTTGGTGGCCACAGTCGCGATAGCGGTAGCCGGCGTCTATCCTCTGTGGTTTCTGGCCACGCGCGCACGCGATACCTACACCGCATTGATAAGCACGGGGCTGATCGGCCTGCTGGGACTGCTGGTGTACAAGCGGGTCCGGGCCCTGGTCGAGGCCGTACGCCACGAAGAGCTTCCGCGAGGGGTGATTGTACGGCGCGCGCGCGCGGTGGCAATGGTTTTCCTGGTACTCGCGCTTGCGTACCTGACCGCGGTTCTTGCGGCAAACGCGCGCTATGCGGCTGCGGTAGTGGTCGGCATCGTCCTACTGTTGACTATCGGCATGCCGGCAGGACGCATGCAGCGGACGGATGCGGATAACAGCTGACTTCAGACTGGTCTTTCTGTGCTCGGTGCTGATATCCGCTGCACTACTTCCACTGTCCGCCCACTCGTCGGATTACCCACTAATCGAACGCGCCCATCACAGTGACCCGCTGTATCGTCAGCATCAAGAGAGTATCCGCGAGTTCCACGTGCGCCGCAGCGCCGACCAAGAGCTGCCGCCACTGCAGCTCTACCGCTACGCTGCGGATCCGGGCGCCACGCTGATCGAGCTGGCAGCCCGTTTCAGCCTTTCCTACAGCACCCTCGCAACGGTCAACCGCTTGCCGCAGAACGAAATTCCGCCCGATACCGAGTACCTCCTGATTCCGTCCCAGCCGGGGATATTTGTTGCCGAAGTCCCGCACTCGGATCTAGAGCAACTGATTCACGAACTGCGCGTCAGCGGCGAACGCTCAGACCACGATTACACGGAGCTTGTCCTCCAGACTGCCAACGGCACCGAGCGTTTTTGGTTTTACGCCGCTCAGGACTTTGACCGTGTCGAACGCCTGGCGTTTCTGAACATCCTGTTCCGCCGTCCGGTACGCAACATACGCATATCCTCGCACTACGGCTATCGCATCAGCCCTTTGACCAACAGACGCGCCTTTCATGCCGGGGTCGACTTTGCGGCACCGCGAGGCACCGCCGTGCACGCTTCGCGCGAGGGACAGGTGGAAGCCATCGGGTACCATCCGATCTACGGCAACTTTGTGCTTCTCAGCCACAGCAACGGTTTTCAGACATTCTACGGTCATCTCGACCAGATAGACGTACGGTTGAACGATAGCGTCAGTTCGGGTATGATTGTAGGCACCGTAGGCAGTTCCGGCCTGTCAACCGGACCACACCTGCACTTCGAGATACGGTTGAACGGAGAGACTCGAGACCCGGCACGGCATATGCCCGGCTTACGACGATGAGACGATTCTCCACGCTGGCGTTTGCAGTTTATTTTCTCACCGCCTTTGTCGCGGACGCACAGAACGCGGAACAGATTCGCGGCAGCGTTATTATCGCAGAGCAGTCGGACGATGCGCGCAACGAGCCGTATCACGTTGAGATCGGCATGGAAGAGATCGCAGTTCTTCGGCTCGGCTCTGACCCCCGTTTTGTGCGGGGTGTACGCCTCGAGTTTCACGTCCCGCGCGGCGCGCGTCTTCACCCCGGGGCTCTCGGGCTCTACCTCTACCGGAATCTCTCTCCGCGCCCTGAACCGCGGCTCATGTCACTGCGCGCCGACAGGGTTTTTTTTCTGCCGATCCCCAATGCGGCGCGCTTCTTCGTCACCGTTCCGCTGCAGCCCGCCCACGACTTCCGCGGTACCGCGGATACCTACGTGACATCGGCGGTTCCCGCCGACGCGTTCCCACTGGCGGTGACGCTGCTGCCCATCAGCAAGGGAATCACGCACGAAACGGCTTCGGCGCGTTTCTCCATCCGCGTCGAGCCGGTTCTGCTCAACCTCGGCGCGGTTGAGTTTGTGGTCCTCGATCCCGAAGGGCAACCTGTGGCGCCGCAGGCGCAATCGGTCGACGAGTTTACTTTACGGCTGAATGGAGATACACTGGTATATAGTGAAGAGCAGCAGTTGATGCCCCCCGGGCTCTACCGCATCGGCCTGGAGTCCAAGCGCTACGAGCACGAGCAGCTGACCTTCGGAGTTGAGCGTGGACGTGTGACGCAGATAGCGTTACGCTTGCGCGAGCCCCGGTCATCGATACGTTTTGAGGCACCGGCGGGCGCCGAGCTCTTTGTCAACGGAGAATCGGTGGCGTACGAAGAGAACGAGTTCACGTTGCCTCCGGGTGAACACAGCGTGCTGTTTCGCCTCGGCAACTACTCGATCAGTCGCCGCCTGGTGGTCGAGCCGAAGAAAAACTACGATATTTCGCTCGGCCTGGATATTTTGATCGAAGAAAACTAAATAAAACTCGTCGTGAGACGATAATAGGATTGTCGGTTACTGGTATAGTTCCCCTCCCAGTTTACTATATCGT
>SKLB01000025.1 GCA_007123465.1 Spirochaetales bacterium | reverse complement strand
GGCTGCCCACGCTGCAGCAGGATATGTTCCGCTTCTGCGTTGAGGAGTTCCAGCACTACTATCCGCGCGACGGCAAGGATCTCTATACCGAGGCGTTCCACCGGGCGCTGAACAGCGGCGAGCAGCGTCTGGCCGAGGAGTTCCCGGCTATGGCGGCGCGTCTCGAGGAGAACATGGCCGGACTCTCGGGACACGCTATACCAACCCTGGTGCTACACGGTGAACATGACATTATCGTCTCTATAGCGGCGCAGACGCGTTTTGTCCAACAGCTCTGCGGGCGCGATTCCGCGGTGCAGTTTGTGATCATGCCCGGCGCGCGCCACCGCGACACGCGCCCGGCGGGATTCCAGCACTCGCTCGAGTGGATGGAACTGCTGACACGCGGCGAAGCCCCGCCGGATAACTGCCTGCCGCAGTAGGCCGCGGCAGGCAACCACCCCGGAACCGCAGATACTTGTCCCTGCAAACGATTTCTGGTGGACAAATAGCCGCAAAGGGTGTATACTTGAAACGCTAAAAAATAAAAAAACTCAATTTTCTTGACGATGGAGGGGGTGTTCTGTGGTCATGCGTAATGGTGTATTCAGCATTGCTGCAGCGGTGCTGATGGCGGTCTTGTGCGGCGCACTGGGGGCGGAGTCCGCGGCAGAACCGGGCACGCTGCAGTTTGACCGCCTGGGCTACCGCGAGGGACTGGTGAACTCGTCGGTGTCCTCGATCGGGCAGGACGGGGCGGGCTTTCTGTGGTTTGCCACCCAGGGTGGACTGCAACGCTACGACGGCTACCAGATGCGCCTGTTTGCCAGCGTTCCCTTCGATCCCGCCAGCCTCTCTCACCAACTGGTGCAGACCCTGTACATCGATGATGACGATACCGTCTGGGCAGGAACCTACGGCGGGCTCAACCGCCTCGACGCGCAAACCGAACGCGTGACGCACTATCGCCATCAGCCGGGTAACTCTGCGTCGCTCAGCGACGATGTGGTGGTAGCCATCGAGCGCGACGCGCACGGGCAGCTGTGGGTCGGAACACTCCACGGTCTGAACCGGCTGGAGACCGTTGATGGTAGAGACGGCGAAGCCTTCACCCGCTTCCTGCCCGGGCACACCATCCGAGCTATTTTTACCGACTCACGCGACCGGCTGTGGGTCGGCAGCTACAGCGGACTATGGCGAGTGCAACGCGCCGCCGACGGCGCGGTCCACTTTGAAGGCATCGGCGGCGCCGGCAGCAGCGCCGGACTGCCCAGCAGCTACGTAATGGCAATCGACGAAGACCGCCACGGAAACCTGTGGATCGGCACGTGGGACGGCGGCCTCTCGCGCATGACGCCCGACGGCTCGATCTCGGACCACTTCAGCTTCGAAGACAACCGCGTCTACCAGGTGCTGGCAGCAAGCAGCGGGCTGATTTACGCGGCCACCTGGGGCGGCGGCCTGGTGGTGCTCGATCCGGGTCGCGGCACACATGAGACCTACACCCATGATGCCGATGATCCGTACAGCATCGGCCACGACGTGGTCTACTCGCTTCACGAGGATCGATCCGGAATAATCTGGATTGGAACCAACGGCAACGGAATCAGCAAGTTAGACCCGAATCGCTTCGATTACCGGTTTGTTCATCCTGACCTGCCCGCCGCGCAACGCCTGAGCGCCGGCCGAGTCTACGGCATCGACTACGACGAGGTTACCGACCTGCTGCTGATCCGGGTTCAGGGTGCCGGCCTCAACGTGCGTGATCCCAACAGCGGTACCGTCAAAGTCTACCAACACAACAGCGACGACCCGACCTCGCTCGGCAACAACAACGTCACCAGCGTGCTGCGCGACCATCCGGACTACCTGCTTGTGGGCACCCACGCCGGCATCGACCGCTTCTATCCGCTCCAGGGAAGGTTTGAATCCGCCTGGCAGCCTTTTGAGAGCGCGATGCCCGAGCCGCCGATTGTCTACGCCCTGATGCGAGACCGCGAGCAATCGCTGTGGGTCGGCACCTACGATCAAGGCGTGCTGCGCCTGATGGCCGACGGCTCATTGCGCGCCTACCAGAGTGATCCGGATGATCCGCACAGCCTCACCAACAACCTGATCTACGATATCTTTCAGGACAGCCGCGGCGATATCTGGGTTGCCACCAACGGCGGACTCAACCGTTACCTGCCGCAGCGCGACGGCTTTCAGACCTACGTCTATGACGCGCAGAACCGCTCGGGCATCAGCAGCAACAGTACCGCACAGGTGCTGGAAGACAGCAGTGGCTCGATCTGGATAGCCTCGCGCGCCGGCGGCATCATGCGCTACCACCGCGACAGCGATTCGTTCTCGCACATAACCAGCGCGGACGGGCTCAGCAGCAACAGCGTGGCCGCGTTTCTGGAGGGCGAGCCGGGGGTTTTCTACGTAGCCACTACCAACGGCATGAACCGCGTGCAAACCGATCCGCTGCGTGTGTCCCGCATCGACGAACGCGACGGACTGCACACGCGCGAGTTTGCCGGCGGTGCCGCCCGAATCCCCGCCGGGGACCTGCTCTTCGGGGCGTTCTCCGAGATCGTCAGAATTAAACCGCGTACACAGCACGCCACCGGGGTACCGCCTACGGTGCAGTTCACCGCTATCGCGGTCATGAACCTCCCGTTTCTCAGCGAAACCGCCGTTCATCACATCGAAGAGCTGTCCTTGCGCCACACCGAGAACTTTGTCCGCTTTGAGTTTGCCGCGCTTGAGTTCAGCACACCACTACGCAACCGCTACCGCTACCGCCTCGTGGGTATAGACGCAGACTGGATTGAAGCCGACACGCGCCGTTTTGCCGATTATACCAACCTTCCGCCGGGGCGCTTTACCTTTGAAGTTATGGCCGCCGACAGCCGCGATACCTGGAATCCGGATCCGGCGCGGCTCGCAGTCACCATCCGGCCTCCGTTCTGGCGCACCGGCCCTTTTGCTGCAGCCGCGGTGGTGGCTCTCTTACTGCTGGTGTGGTTAGTTCTGGGACTCCACACCCGTTCGCTTCAGCTGCGCGCCGGCGCACTCGAGGCAACCGTGAAACGGCGTACATCCGAGCTGTCGCGCGCCAATCAGGAGCTCAGGCAGGCCAATGCCACCAAAGACCGTTTCTTCTCGATAGTGGCCCACGACCTGCGCGGACCAATCAGCGGGATGAGCAGTTTCATGGGCCGCGTTGTGCAGGAGTTTGCCGACTACGACCGTGAAACCCTGAAAGAGATCTCCGGCGTGATACTGGACTCGGCGCGCGGTCTGGAGACAATGCTGGAGAATCTGCTCGAATGGTCGCAGCTGCAATCGGGGCGGCTCGAGATCGAGTCCCGGTCTATACCGCTGTGCGGCCTGCTCGATTCGGTATTCGAAGCCTACCGCGGCGCGGCAAGCGCCAAATCGATAGAGCTGCAGACGCGCTGCAGCGGAGATGTCCGCGTCTGGGCCGACGTCCACCGTACCAAGACCATCGTTCAGAATCTTGTCAGCAACGCGATCAAGTTTACGCCTTACGGCGGTACGGTCAGCGCCTGGGTCGAGCAGCCGCGGCAGCAGGAACCCGGCGCCGGCGGCGTTCAGCCGCGCGTGCGGCTGATCATTGAAGATAGCGGTGCAGGAATGACGCCGGAGTTTGTCGAAGCGCTGTTTCGCCAGGAACGCGTGGTACGCTCCAGCGGCACCGCCGGCGAGAAGGGCACTGGTCTGGGGCTGATTCTCTGTCGCGAGCTGGCCGAACTGCTCGGCGGCAGCATCTCGCTGCAGAGCGCCGAGGCAGGGGGAACACGCGCTATCCTGGAGCTGCCCGGCGCTCCACAGTAGGAAGCGGCTCTGACCGCGTGCGTCACTCGATAATCAGCGCGCCGATGAAGCGCTCGAGCGCGGCGCTCTGCTGCTGCTCCAGAGAGCGCGCGCGCCGCAACTGGCCCTGCAGCTCGGCCAGCCTGTCCTCCTGCGTTGTCAATTCGTTGACGTAGCGGCGATACAGATCGGCGGCGTGATCGAGCGCAGCCATATTGGCGCGGATGCGCTCCTGCTCGGCGTAAATATCGCCGATGTGCTGCTCGACAGCGCGGCGCTGTTCGCGGGCAGCCGCGAGGTCGGACTGCAGCGTGCGAATACGCGCCAGTGCGTCACGGACGTCGGCTGGAATCTGACGCTGAGACAGCAGCAGTTGAATGCGCTCGGCTGATACGGTCGACAGCGAGACGGTCTCGCGCCGGGCACGTTCCTCCACCACCAGCAGCTCACGGCTACCGCGCGCATCAAGCGTAAGACGGAAGCGATAGCCGTCGGAGTACTCCTGATCCGGTTCCTTGGGCACCACCAGGCGCCAGTCACCCTCGCGCCGGTGCTGGATCAGAAGCGTACGCGCGGTGGCATCTCGGCTGCTGACCACGTAGCGGTGCTCACGACGCAGACTGGTGGTGGTGGTCATAACACCGCGATCAATCTGTACCCGGGTCACGCGCTCGGGAGCGCTGTCGGTCCGTCTGCTGACTTCGGTACGCTGGTCAAGCGAAAAGGTCAACAGGCGTGAGTCGTCTTCTGCGAGATGGCGCAATACCGCCTCACCGGCGTAGCCGCCGTCCTCGTAGACCACAATCGGCCCGGCGCTGAGCGCAGCGCCGCCGCTGTTGGTCAATTGTACCCCTGCCAGCGGCAGCGAGGGATGGGTCTGCGGATCGTAGACTGAAACCAGTTCAGCGGGAACGGAGCGCTGCACAATCGGCACCATCGCCGCGCTTGCGGCGCTGATACTGACCGGCTCTTTGATCACGTAGCGTGCAAAACTGCCGCCGGTCTGCACCTCCGCGGCGCTCTGCACGCCCCGGCCGGTAAAACCGTCGCTCATTTCGGCCACAGCGCTGCGGCGCTCGGGCGCCGTAGCGGCAGCCGGCGGCTCGGCGCCTCCCCTGCCCCACAAGGGGTCGGCGTACTGCGGTGGTCTGACCAGATCACTCAGGGGAAAGCCGGCGTAAGGGCGCTCGCGGTACAGCGGAGCAGCAAGCGGCATGCGGAAGGAAACAGGATCCCCGGCAACCAGCGTCAACGAGATGTTGTCCCAGTCCTGATCGGTAGGGTTCTCTACCAGCGCCCAGCCCTGCAGCAACGGCTCGCCGTGGTCGCCAATCACCAGGCGGTAGGTGGCTTTCCACACCGGTGTCTCGCGCAGATAGCCTGCGCGAACAGTACGTCGCAGGCCTCCCTCGGTGCGTACCAGCAGCGTACGCCAATCGGTGGAGCGCTCGGCCTTGATCAGCCCCAGCGCCGCCGCCAGCTGCGCTTGTAACGCGGCGTCCTCGATGCTGAT
>SKLB01000330.1 GCA_007123465.1 Spirochaetales bacterium | reverse complement strand
ACTCGGGGGCGGTGATGGTTGTGGTGGTGCACACAGGCGGACCTCTGCACCAATACACAGCCTCCGCGGTTCTGCTGCTTCAAAATGCCCTCGGAAAAAAAACAATTTTGGCACCAGTCAATAACGCTTCAAAACGCTATCACGCACCGATTCCCGTGTACAGATTCAGCCGCTGAACTGCCATGCGGGCAATTGGTGCAGGAAGCACTGGAACTCGATCCGCCGGCTGTCCGGATCACGCGCAAAGAAGTTGTAGATGCGGTAGCGCTGGTTGTGCCGGGGCTCGCTGCTGGCGCAGCCCTGCAGCCGCCGGTACATGAGGTCAACCTGTTCACGGGTGGGATAGAAGAAGGTCAGCAGCGCGTCGGTGTCCGCCTCAAGCTGCTGCTGGAAGCCGACCAGCAGGTTCTCGTGGCGCAGAATGGTGATCTGCGGCTGTTCGAGCCAGGGCTGCATACCCACTTCGCGGCGGTAGAACTCAACGATTTGGTCATGATCTGCGGTGCGCAGAAATACGATCCCGGCCATCGGTCCTCCGTTGATCAGACTGCCACACTTTGCTTTCGCGCAGCAATATACTATCTTCAAGCGATGCATCTACGCCTGTTTGCCTGCCCGCGGAGTACGGTTTGAAACGTCCCAACCTGACTGCCGATCCGGTAGGGCCCACGCTGGTGAAGCTGGTGGTGCCGATGCTTGCCGGCGCGCTGGGCATCGTCATGTTCAACGTGGTGGATACCTTTTTCGTTGGCCGCTTGGGGGCGCTCGAGCTGGCTGCCATGAGTTACACCTTCCCGATAGTGATTGTGGCCGGCAGTATCGCCTCGGGGTTGGGGGTGGGAGCTTCGGCCAATGTATCGCGTGCCCTGGGCGCCGGGGAGCGCGCCTCCGCCGAGCGCCTCACCCTGCACGCCTACATTCTGGCTTTCCTGGTGGTGATAGCGATCGCCGGTGTAGGATTGGTAACAATCGATCCCTTCTTCCGCATGCTCGGTGCTCAGCCGGAGCTCATGGGACTGATACGCAGTTATATGGTGGTCTGGTACCTCGGTATGCCCTTCGTGATATTGCCGATGATCGGACAGAACATTCTGCAGGCAACCGGTGACAGTAAGACTCCCAGCGCCGCGATTGTGTTTGCGGTCACGTTGAACATGATCATTGATCCGCTTCTGATCTTCGGCCTGGGGCCGTTCCCGGCGCTGGGTATTCAGGGAGCAGCGATCGCCACGGTGATTGCGCGCAGCAGTACGCTGGTGATCGTGCTGCTGGCGGTGGTTGGCCGTGAGAAACTCTTTCCCGCTCGAGCACAGCTGGAGCTCTTCTGGGTCAGCGCACGGCGGATACTTTTTGTTGGCGTGCCGGCGGTATTGACCAACCTGGCGTTGCCGATTTCCATGGCGGTAGTGACGCGCCTGGTTTCGCGCTTTGGGCCGGCAGCGGTTGCCGGTTTTGGCGTGGCAACGCGGCTGGAGGTCTTCTCGCTGGTATTCACCTTTGCGCTCTCGATGGTGTTCACTCCCTTCGTTGGACAGAATCTCGGCGCCGGTACGCTGGCGAGGGTACGCACCGGGCACCGGGTGGCGGCAGGCATGTCGCTGGCATGGGGTGCCATGGTCGCGCTGGTGTTTTTCTCTGCCGGGCGCCCGATAGCAGGGCTGTTCAATGACACCCAGGCGGTAATTGCCACTACCACGCGCTATCTCTGGACGCTCGCCCCGAGCTTCGGCCTGATGGGCGTGGTTACCGTGAGTGCAGCGGCATTCAACGGTTTGCAGCGCCCGTTTTCAGCTGCAGCGGTAGCCTACCTGCGACTGGTGGGGCTCTACATTCCGCTGGCCGTGCTCGGCCGGGCGCTGGCAGGGCTTCCAGGGCTGTTTGGCGGCCTGGCCGTGGGAAATATCATTGCCGGGATAACGGCCTACCTCTGGGTTCAGCGTGCAACCGTGACACTGGCCGCAGGGGTCACTCCGGCAGCGCCGGTTGCGGCAGCCGCAGCGCCGGTTGCATCGGATCCCGCCACCGGATAGCGGCTGGATTTGCCTATTCTGCGCGCTGCGGTGGACATCGGACAGCAGCTATTCTATAGTTGAGGGGTGAAGTCATATACAGAGATTCGCTTGGCATTCTGTCGCATTGTGTTGCTCGCTGCCGGACTCTTGCTGTTCTCGGGCGTCTCCAGCCTGCCGGCCCAGCCGGGTGATATCCGCATTGTTGCGCCCTACGCCGGCTGGGTTACCAGCGTCTACCAGCGTGAATACGATCCCGATGATATCGAACTGAAGGACACCGATCTGATGCTCGGTCTCTACGCGCAGTGGGTCCGCCCCGGTAGCTTCCAGGCCAACGTGTTTCTCTACCACGCGCCCGACGTCAACTACGCTTCCCTCTGGGGCCTGCATTCCAACCTCGATTTCTATTTCAATGCCGGTCCCGTCCAGAACCTGGTGGCAGGCGGCGGCCTGGAGCTGATCACCATCAACATCGACGCCGGCGACAACGTCGAACCGCTGCAGGATTTCGAGCTGCAGAGCAGCGTGGTTGCTCCGTTTCTGCGCGCCGGCAAGCAGTTCCTGCTGGCAGGTGACCGGGCCGAGCTGGTGATCTTTCCCTGGGCCGGAGTCGAGCTCGACGTTGTGCGCGGAGATCTGTCGTTTGTCGTACCGTTTCCGCCTCCTGGACAGACGGTCAAAACCGACCTCGATGAAACTGACCTCTACGCGCTGGCGGGGATCAACCTGCGCAGCACGCTATTGCGCTTCCTGCAGCTGGAAGCCAAGTACTCGGCGGCCTTCGACCCGCACAGCTGGTACCCGCGCGCCTCGCTGATGACCAACGTCTTCTTCACGCGGCAGCTGGGCCTCTCCTATCGCTTCAGCTACATGCAGACCAGCGCCGGCAGCACAATGTACAACATTTTCGGTGTAGTGGCGATGTTCTGAGCCGCGTAACCAGCGCTGGGATGGACGGCAGCGGATATCCCGGTTGACAGCCGGCCTACAGCGGTCTATAGAGTGTCAGCATGAAATTTGCAACCAGGCGCAGACGGTGGGCAGCAATTGCGCTGCTGCTGGCTGCGTCGCCGCTGCACGCCTTTGAAGGATTGCAGGACATCGCCGTTACTCATGAGATCACGCGGCTGCTGCTGCAGCTGGGAGTCATCATCCTGCTTGCGCGTCTGGGCGCCGTAGCAGCCAGACGGCTGCGCCTGCCGTCGCTTCTGGGAGAGGTCTCGATCGGTCTGCTGATTGGGCCATACGCGCTCGGTGCGTTGGCGGTACCCGGATTCCCCGACGGTCTGTTCCCGCTGGCCGAGGGGCCGTTCTCGGTCTCGCTGCAGCTCTACGCTTTTGCCGCGGTGGGTGCTGTGATTCACATTCTGGCGGTGGGGCTGGAGTCAGATCCGGGGCTGATTCGCCGAATGACGCGGCGCGGTATGGCGGTAGCGATCGGCAGCAGCGCGGCAGCGTTACTGGTGGGAGTTGCCGTAGGTGTGATCTACCTCGGTTATCCGATAACCGATCAGCGGGTGCTGTTCTTTGCGGCACTGTCGGTTTCGACCTCGCTGGGGGTCCAGGCGCGGATCATGGGTTCACAGCACCGGCTCACCAGTCCCGAGGGTGCGGCAATTATCGGTAGTTCGCTGCTGCAGGACGGCGTCGCAATCGTGGTGCTGGCGGCTGCTATGGCGCTGGATCCGCAGGCCGGTGCGCAGGCTTCGTGGGCTCACGCCGCGCCGGTTGCGCTGGTGGCGTTCGTGGTCTGGATGGGCGGATTTGCTATCGCACTGGCAGCGGCGCCGTGGCTGGCGCGTACGTTCCGCAGCTTCTCTTCTGCCAATGTCTTTGCCGTGTTGGCGGTTGCCTTAGCGCTGGTGCTTTCGGCTGTATTTGAGACGTTTGGCGTAGCGGCTATTATCGGGGCCTACATCCTGGGACTGGCGTTCTCGCGGACCGATATTGCCGACATTCTTGATGAGAAGATCGCGCCGGTAACGGCGTTCTTCGTACCGGTTCTCTACGTGGTCATGGGGATGCTGATCGATATCCGTGTGCTGATAACTCCGGCGGTATTGCTGCCGGGAATCAGCTTTGCGCTGGTCTCGGGACTGGCCAAAGTCATAGGCGGCGGCGTTCCGGCGTTGGCTATGGGCTTTAACCGCTGGGGCGCGCTGCGCGTCGGGCTTGGCACGGTGCCGCGCGGTGAGATTGCGCTGATTATCGGTGCTGTCGGCCTGGCCAGCGGTATTCTCTCTCCAACCTCTTTCAAAGTCATGGCTGTGATGGTAGTGGTTTCGGTGGCTATCGGGTCACCTCTGATTGCCGCGGCCTTCCGCCACGGTGGGGGCGGTACGCGCGGTGCGTGGGCCGGATCAGAGCGGGTTGTCACCGACCTCGATCTACCCAACGAAGAGCTGACCCAACTGCTGATAGCCGGTATTCTGCGCGCCGCCGAACAGGACGGATTCTACGTGCACCGCATGGAGTTGTCGGAAATCGTCTACCGCCTGCGCCGTGACGAGGTATTTCTTACGTTGAAGCACTATCCCACGCGAGTGGAAGTAGCCTGCGAGGCCAGGGACAGCGGTCTGGCCAAGACGCTGGTCTACGAAGTGCTGATCCATCTGCGCGATAGAATCAGCCGCTTGACCGAAGTTACGGTGCCCGAAGAGTTGCGGCGCAGCGTAGCGTCCGGAGAGGGAAGGAGGGAGGTCATGCTCAGTTCATATCTCGATGCCGACTGCGTTATCGTGCCGGTCAGCTCATCCGAGAAGTACGGAGTTATCACCGAGCTAATCGATGTGCTTGCTGCCGGGGGGAAGCTCAAGGATCGGGACAGGGTACTGGCTGATGTGATCGAGCGTGAGCGGTCGGTCAGCACCGGCATGGAGCACGGCATAGCTATCCCGCACGCCAAGACCGACGGTGCCGGGAAAATCGCCGTGGCGGTCGGTGTTTCGCACAGCGGAATTGACTTTCAGGCTGTCGACGGGCAGCCGTCAAAGCTGATATTTTTGATTGCTTCGCCCACCGACAGCCGTGGCCCCCATCTGCAACTGCTGGCATCCATAGCCACGCTCAGCCGGCGGCCCCGGATGATTGCCGCAGCCGTTGAAGCCACGCAACCCGATGAGGTGGTGCAGGCGCTCTCGGGTTGAACCGTGGCGCGGCGCGGCCATAGCGGCGCTAACGCTTACCGGTAACCTTGATGATGTGATAGCCGAACTGCGTCTGCACCGGATCGCTGACCGATCCCACACCGCTCTTCCTGACCGCATCTTCAAACGGCTTGACCATCTTGCCTTCACCAAACCAGCCGAGGT
>SKLB01000290.1 GCA_007123465.1 Spirochaetales bacterium | reverse complement strand
GGCTGAAGCACGGAGAGGTGCAGCAGCGCTCGGTAGCGCTTGGCCCCGGTGAGCTGCCTCGCTACCTGGTGGCGTAGACGGTTCCTGCGGGCTGACGAGGTGACAGAGGGTCACGCAGAGCAGTGGTGCGGACCAGAGGGATGAGATCCGGCGCTGCTGGTGCTGAACAACATTTTCGGCACCACTTCACAGATGGTACACAGCGTGCGAGGCTTGTGCCTGCGCGTGAGCGCAATACTGCTCCTCATCCACCGGGTAGTCCCAACAGCCGCGAAAATGGTGCACTTGCCCGCCAAAGCCGGTTTTGAAGCGATAGAGTCCGTACATAGGATGTGCCGGATCGTTCTCGGGGGGTACACCGCACATGTCGTAGCTGCGGCACCCGGCGGCACGCGCGGTCAGCATTGTGTGCCACTGGACCGCGTAAGGTGCCATGAGCCGCCCGTGCGCCCGTGAACTTGCGCCGTAGAGATAGTATGCCTTGTCCTTCCAGATGGCACAGATCAGCCCGGCTACCATCCGGCGGTTGTGGCGCGCGGCGATCAGGTGCAGCCGCGGAGCCTGCCCCCGGTTGGCCGCCCGGTCGGCAGTTGCGGTGTCAAACAGGTTGCCGAAGTAGTTTTCCTGCTCGCACACAATACGCTGGCGCTCGCAGGTCTGACGGTATAACGCGTGCCACTCATGCAGCTGTTCAACCCCTTCAACCCCCACCTGCACGCCGTGACGAGCGGCCAGGCGGATATTGTAACGCGTCTTGGGCTTCATGCGCGCCAGCAGGCTCGTTTCGCCGTGCTGTAGATCGATAAGGACCGTATCCGGCGGTTGGATGTCGCTGGGGGCCTTGCGCAGATGGCGGCCTCCGCTACCGAAGTTCATGCGCATTTCCTGCAGACGTGGTTCGGGACGGCCGAGCCAGTGGCCGTCTTCGCTAAACGGCGATCTCCACGGCAGATCAAAGCGCAGGAACGTTGGACTGCAGTCAACGGCGGCCGCTATGGCGTCCGACAGCTCCAGCAGGAAGGCCCCTTGCTCGGCTTCCGGCAACGTCATCTCCGGGCCGTGCGGCATGTAGAGATGCTGACCGCCGCCGCCGGTGCGGTGGACTGCCAGCACGGTTCCCCGCCCGCGCGTGCTTTCAAATCGCAATGTTATTGTCCGGTGGCCGATGCGCTGCTTGAAGTGGGCCCAGAAGGGGGTCTGTAGCAGGTTCGAACTGGATTGGGATTCGCGTGGATCAATCTCCCGGACGCGCATTCTTTATCATAGGGCGAAGCGCAGCCGGCGGCAAGTACCCGCTCAGCTGCGCTGCCGCTACGCCCATGCGCCGGGGACGCCCGGGTCAGGCCTGTATCTGCTTTCTGCGTGCAAGCTTGTTTGCCAGCGAGGTCAGCACGAAGGCCGAACCAAGTGCAATGAGCATGCTCAACAGAAATCCCAGCGGTGTGTTGGACACCGTTGGTGCAATAACAGCCGGTACGTAGGCGGTTCCGCGTACGCCAAAGAGGCCTACAAACAACCCCGAGACGCCCGCTGAGATAATGGCCGCGGCAAACACCAGCTTGTTGGAGAACATAAACGGGTAGGCGGCCTCTACAAACGTTCCAAAGCCAACGTTGATCAGGAATCCCGGAGCAGCCAGGGTAGCCTCGCTCTTCTCGCGCGGAAAGACGATATTTGCCAGCGTTATGCCGGCGGACACCATCACCAGGCCGGTCATGTCAACCGCGCCCAAGAAGCTGTTGCCAACCTGCTCCATCTCCAGTAGCACTATCGGCAGAATAGCGGCGTGATAGACGCCGCCAATTATCGCCGGCCAGATCAGCAGTCCGGCAATTGTTCCGGCCAGCACCGCGTTGAAGTCGAGGGCGCTTTCAATCAGCGCGCGGATACCGTCGCCGGCCATCAACGCCACCGGCGCCACCAGGAAGTATACCGCCAGTCCGGCAATCAAACCCGAAAGCCCGCCGGAGACAATGCCCACGGTGGTTGCCGGGAACTTGAGGTTGATTGTCGCGCGCACCAGGTAGTAGGCCAGTATGCCCGCCAGAATACCGCCGACCAACCCACCGATGATTCCGCCGTCGGTAGAGAGTACACCGGCAACAATTCCGGCAACAATTCCTACGTCATCCATACCGGAAACCTGTTTGGCAGCGATGGCGGCAATGACTACCGGCAGGGCACCTATGACCACGCCAAACGCGTCGCCGAGCGCGTCGAGTCCCGGAATGCGGCCGAGCGCCAGCAGCAGCGCCATAGCTATGAAGCCGGGTAGCGCCGCCATCATGATTCCACGCAGCTTGATGCGCGACCAGACATCGCCCTGGACCCCGGCAAATGAGCTGCTGCTGCCGATTACCGGCGAGTACCTGATCTTCCACTCGCGGCAGATGGCACTGATTGCGCCGATTGCCCGCGTCCGGTTGGTGCTGCCGGTGGTCCCCGAAGTGGAAATCACTTTGGCGCCTGCCGCCTGGACTTTGGCCATCGACGTACCGCCGGTACCGGCTATCGGCATCTTGCGCTCGATCGCGGCCTTGATGGCCTGCTGATTGACACCTTCGGGGTCGCAGCTGACCAGTACCAGGGCGTCAATCTTGCCGGCACGGATCTCGTCGGCAATCTGCTGATCTGTCTCGCGCGCCTTGAGATTGACCTCTTCCAGCGTTCCTTCGTGGACCAGCACCAGCTCACGAAGGTCATTACTCCACGAGAAGAGCGAAGCCGGTGTAGCGGCCCTTGCCTGATCCATGCTGGCCCTGGCGGAAACAAACTGCACCGCGGCCAGTTCGATGCCGACTGAGCCGGCCTGCGTTGCGATCTCTGCTATCAGTGAACGCGGATCGCTACCGCCTATGTTGTAGAGATTGCCCCCACTGGAGCCGAGCACGGCAATACGTTTTTCCATCTGTTTCTCCGTCATTTACTGTATGAAGATGCGTAGCGAATCCTACCACAAACATATTCATGTATCGAGTAGTGAGTGGTGCCAAAAATGTTGTTCAGCATCAGTGGCGCCGGTGGTATAATAGCGGGAAGGGGGAGCTATGAGACCCGCGATTGTCTATCACAGTCGGCAAGGCCACAACAAGGCGCTTGCGATGGCGCTGACTGAAGAGTTCCAGGGACGCGGCATAGACGCCGCCATGATTCAGATTACCGCCCGAAGGCAGATTGGAATGGTGCGGGCTCTGATTCGGGCAATCCTGGGCCGCCCCGCCAGGCTCGAGCACAAGCCCAATCTGGTAGAGTACAACCCGATTGTTGTCTGCAGTCCAATCTGGGCCGGGCACCTGACCCCTGAGTTCCTGGGCTTTGTCAAGAGCATGGATAGAGCCGAAGGCAAGAAGTTCTACAGTCTGCACTGCTGCTTTGGAGACACCGCGGGAACGCTGGGGCGTGCTTCCGAGCTGCTGCAGCAGAAAGGCGCAGAGGTGCTCGGTACCGGCTACATCACCACCAGCGATCTGCTCGAGCGCGGGAAGCTACCGCCCTTCGTCAAAGGGGTAGTGGACGTTTGCATTGACCGCACCGCCTGAGCCGGCGCTACACCGGCCGGCGGCTGCGGAGGTTCAATTGGTGTGCTACTCAGAGGCAGCGGCCTGTTCGAGTTCGGCGCGTAAGGCAGGCCAGTTCTGATCGGCAGCCGCTATGCTTGCGGCCAGTTCAGAGCGAAAGCGGCGGTGGAAACGCGCGTTGTAGTTGAGGTAGAGACTGCCTCCTTCGATGGCCCACTGGCCCGGTTCGATGTCAGCTACGTTACCCTGTGAAGCTGCCCAGGCGCAGTAGCCACCGTACTTGGGAGCGTAACGTTCTGGATCATAGGCAAACATGTCACGGTGCTCGGCGCTGGCAAACCACCACTCGGCACCGTCCCACTCCACACTATACTGCGCCGAACCTTCGGTAGGCTCGCCGAGGGTAAAGTAGGCCACCGGGTCATAGCCCTTGATTGCCACGCCGTCCTCGGTGTTAACCGCTCCTTCGTGCTGGCCGGCAGCTGCACTCCAGACCGCGGGAACCATCAGCAATACCGCCAGCAGCAGAATCCAGCGCGTCAGCGCTGTAGCAGAGTAGCCCGTGCTGTGCGTTTTTGATCTGACTGTCATGTGTTACCTCCTGTATACTTGTAACTACAAACAAATATAGCACAGTTTCCCGTGGGAGTCCAGCCCGTTTTGTGCTGATGATCTTGTAACGAACTTTGCCAACCGTAGACGGTAGCCGCTGAATGTCATATACTCTATATATGACAACACGATTGCTGTGGGGCCTGATCATAGTTGTAGTTGGACTGCTCGGCGCAGCGGCGTATGCCAGGGCAGCGGGGACCGCAGAGAACGGCCGCTCACCTGAGCTCGAGCGCTACACCACCCCCGAGGGCCTGGCCGAACTGATTGGCGGCAATGGTGAACCGTATCTGCTGGTGGATGTTCGTACCGCGGCGGAGTACCGCGCCGGGCACATTCCCAGCGCCGTCAACATTCCCTACGACCAAATCGCCGCCGGGCTGGCGGATCGTCCTACTGAGCGCGTGTTGGTTCTCTACTGCCGCACCGGCCGCCGTTCGGGGATCGCGCTGAACGAGCTGCGGCGGCTCGGCTACACGCAGGTAGTCGATTTCGGCGGTATCAATCGCTGGAACGGCGACATCGTGCGGCCGTGACGGGCGCTCCGCAATGATACCTGAGGCGCTGTCGATTGGGCGTGCGGTGCTTTCCGTGCGACTGCTGCTGATATTTGGCTCTGCCGGCGGAGGGCTGCTGGCAACGTGGGTTCTGCTGGGAAACCGGCGCAGCGCGCTTCGCAGCCGGCTGGTCGATACGCTCTCCACAGCGGGGCTGCTCTTTCTGCTGAGCTGGAAGTCGGCTGCGCTGTTCTCTCAGTTTGCAACCATTCGCCGCGAACCGCTGCTGCTGCTGTGGGCGTCCGGTGGCCGCCTGGGCGTGGTCATCGGATCTGTGGCGGTACTCGGTTATCTGGGGTGGCAGTTCTCCCGGCGTACGGATGCCGCGCAACTGGTACGCGCTACGGCGCTGACGCTGGCCGCGTCGCTGACACTCTTGCTGCTGCTCTACAGCGCCGTGGCGCTGACAACCGTGGCTGGCGCAGCCGGGGGTTTTTCGGCGCGGGTTGGTGATACGGCACCACCGCTGGAGCTGGAGACACTGGACGGCGCAACACTGGACGTGGCGCAACTGCGTGGCGCTCCGGTGCTGGTCAACTTCTGGGCCACCTGGTGTGCACCGTGCCGCGCCGAGACGGCGGTCAAGCGCCGGCTGGCGCAGGAGTTCAGCGGCCGGGCACACGTTGTGGGCGTCAATCTGACCAACAGTGAG
>SKLB01000021.1 GCA_007123465.1 Spirochaetales bacterium | reverse complement strand
GGGCTCGATTCCCAAGACCAAGGCGATGTCGGACCTCGAGACGGTCAAAAATATCGTCAAGGTGAAAGCCACAGGCGGAATTATCGGTGTCTACCCCGAGGGCCAGAACACCTGGGACGGACACACGCTGCCGATCTATCCGGCAACCGCCAAGCTGTTCAAAGCGCTCAAAATTCCGGTGGTGGCTGCCAAGGTGCAGGGGGCGTTCCTTTCGATGCCGCGCTGGGCCAGAAGCTACCGGCGCGGGCGGGTGGTGATTTCGTTTGCGCTGGTTTATACCACCGAGCAGCTCAAGGCGGCCAGCGTGGATGAAGTCCACAGCGGGATCAGTGAAGCGCTGGAGCACGATGAGTTTGAGTATCAACGCCGGGCCATGGTTCCCTACCGCGGCAAGAATCGCGCCGAGTACCTTGAAATTGTGCTGTGCGTCTGCCCGCACTGTCACTCAATCGGCAGGCTGCATTCCAGGGCCGACACGTTGAGCTGCGAGAGCTGCGGCTACCAGGTTCGGTTCACCGCGTACGGGTTCTTTGAGGCCCAGAATGGCCGGCCACTCTATCACGCTACAATCCGCAGCTGGAACCTGTGGCAGAGCGATCACCTCAAGCGCACGGCGCAGCAGCACGCGGCCGCCCAGCTGTGTGATCCGCTGTTTGAGGAACCGCGGGTGTCGGTGAGGATCGGCTACAAGAGTAGGCCGCTGGAGCTACTGCAGCGCGGGCGGCTGCAGCTGTACGCAGACCGCATAGTGCTGCTGCCCGAGCGCCGCGGCGAGCCGATCACATTCCCGCTCAGAGATATCGAAGGGATAAACGTACAAAACAGTGAACACCTCGAATTCTACGCGCGCGGATCGCTCTACCGCGTAACGATTGACGATCGCCGCGGTAATACGTACAAGTGGAACCTCGCGGTACGCCACCTGCAGCACTGTTGCAGCGCTTGACCATCGACGCAGAAGCTGATAGAAAGTACGTTCCCACTAACGTAAGGAGTTTTTTATATGGCACGACGATGTAGCATTACCGGAAAGAAACCGCTGTCGGGTAACAACATCTCGCACGCCCACAACAAGACCAAGAAGTGGCAGAAACCCAATGTCCACTACAAGAAGCTCTATGTTCCCGAACTCGATAGAAGTGTGCGCGTGAGAGTATCAACCCGCGCCCTGCGGAGCATCAGCAAGGTTGGCCTTCTGGCGTACCTGCGCAAGCAGGGTATGCAGCTCAAGGACGTTGTTTAGAGCGCTGCGGGCGGCGCTGCGGCTGCCTGGCGCAACCGCCGCCGGCGGGAGAACTGCGTGAGTGCAAAGCGTAAAGGCGAAGTTATCACGTTCAAGGTAGACGAGGCGCTTTCCAACGCGCTGGCGGGGCTGCCCAACCGCAGTGAGTTCATCAGAGCCGCAATCCTGGACGCACTGGACAACGCCTGTCCGCTGTGCCGCGGCGTTGGCATACTGACACCCAATCAGAAGCGACACTGGCAGGCGTTTGCCGAGCACCACCAGATACTCGAGTGCGATGAATGCCACGAATTCCACCTGATCTGCGAGCACGCAGAAGAACCTCACGTTCACCGCGAAGCTGAATCCGATTAGACTTCATCCTTTGCCGGTTACGCCGATAATCTACCAGAGGAGTAGCTGGTTACACGACATGGCCACTGGTAATAAAAGACTCAGGCAAGTCATCAGTCTGGATTCCGAACTCAACAAGCTGCAAGACCTCGACGTCCTGCTCGAGCGCATCCTGACCGAGGCGCGCCGGGTAATGAACGCAGATGCCGGCTCGATCTACATTCGCGATGGCGACCAACTGGTGATCAACTACGCGCAGAATGAGACCAAACAGGCCGAACTGCCCGAGGGCGAGAAACTGATCTACAAGGTTTTCAAGGTTCCGGTGGACACCTCCACGGCGTCCGGCTACGCCGCGGCAACCGGAGAACCGGTGAACATTCGCGACGCCTACAGGATCCCGGAGAACGCGCCGTACGGATTCAATCCATCTTACGACAAGATTTCGGGCTACAAGACGAAATCGATACTGAGCACTCCCCTGCGCACCAACACCGGCGAAATTCTCGGCGTCATTCAGCTTATCAACAAGATAAGCCAGAAGGGAAACGTGATCCCTTTCAACAAAGAGGATGAGCTCGTGCTGATGCATTTCGCGACCAACGCCACGGTAGCGCTGCAGCGGGCACAGATGACCCGTGCAATTCTGCTGCGGATGATCAAGATGGCAGAGCTGCGCGATCCCAAAGAGACCGGGCCGCACGTCAACCGCGTTGCCGGCTATTCGGTTGAGATCTACGAACGCTGGGCCAGGCTACACGATGTCGAAGAGGAAGAGATCGAGAGGACCAAAGACAATCTGCGCATGGCGGCCATGCTGCACGATGTCGGCAAAGTGGCAATCTCGGATATGATCCTGAAGAAACCGGGCCGCTTCACAGACGACGAGTACGACGTGATGAAATCGCACACGTTGATGGGGGCACGGCTGTTTATCAACAAGCAGTCAGATTTTGACGAGCTGGCACAGCTGGTAGCGCTCAACCATCACGAGAACTGGGACGGCTCCGGCTATCCGGGACATATCGACATCGAAAGCGGTACCGCCATCAAGACCGATCCGCTGGGAAACCCGCTGGGCAAGTCCGGCGATGAAATCCCGCTATTTGGCCAGATTGTCAGTATTTCGGACGTCTACGACGCGCTGCGGTCACGCCGCGTCTACAAGCAGGCGTGGACCGAAGACCAGACACTGGAGGAGATAGAAAAGATGCGCGGCACCAAGTTCAACCCGGAGCTGGTCGACATCTTCTTCAAGGTGCTGCCGAGTATCCAGACCATCTCTTCCAAGTACTCCGATCCGGACGAGCAGACCGCGTAGTACCCGCCTCAGGCTTCCTTGTACGCGGCTACCAGCTCGTCCATCATTTTCTTGCCGTCGCCGAACAGCATCAGCGTGTTGTCGGCCGCAAACAGCGGGTTGGCAATTCCGGCAAATCCGGCTCCCAGGCTGCGCTTTATCACCACAACGCTACGCGACTTGTCGACATCCAGGATCGGCATACCGGCAATCGGGTTGCCCGAGGTTTCGCGCGCTACCGGGTTGACCACGTCATTGGCACCGAGCACGATAGTCACATCGGTCTGGGCAAAGGCCGGGTTGATCTGGTCTATCTCGCGCAGCTTGTCGTACGAGATGTTCTCCTCTGCCAGCAGCACATTCATGTGTCCGGGCATTCGCCCGGCTACCGGGTGAATGCCGAATTCAACCTCAATCCCGTCCTGCTCCATGAGTTCGCTCAAGAGCCGTACCGGCGTCTGAGCGCGCGCAACCGCCATTCCGTAACCGGGCACAAAGACCACGCGGCGCGCGCTCTTGAGGATCATGACCACCTCTTCGGCAGAGGTCGCGGTAACCTTGCCGGCGTAGACATCGTCCTGCTGGTCATCCTCGACCGGCGCCCCAACACCGCCGAAGAGAACGTTGGCCAGCGAGCGGTTCATCGCCTTGCACATGATCCGTGTCAGAATAATACCCGAGGCCCCGACCAGCGAACCGGCGATGATGAGAATATTGTTGGAAAGCACAAAACCGGTGGCTGCAGCCGCCAGTCCCGAATAGGAGTTCAATAACGCGATCACAATCGGCATATCGGCACCGCCGATGGCGATAACCAGCAGCACGCCGAGCAGCGATCCTGCAGCTACCAGGTACCAGTAGAAGCTGATCTGCTGCGGGTTACGCACGATGAGCGCCGCACACAGCAGCGCTGCCAGCAGCAGCAGCAGTTTGACAACCTGCTCTCCGGGATAGCGCAGCGGCCGCTCGCTGACCAGCCCCTGCAACTTGCCGAACGCTACAATGCTGCCGAAGAAGGTAACCGCACCGATCAGACCGGAGGCCGCGGTTGCCACGCTGAACTGCAGCGAGGGCGCCGCCCTGCTGCTCAGCGCGACAACTGCCTGATAGAGCACCGCCGCCGCCACCAGCGCAGAGGCTGCCCCGCCAAGCCCGTTGAACAGCCCCACCAGCTGCGGCATGGCGGTCATCTGAATCCTGAACGCCAGGATTGCGCCGATAAGCGAACCCAGAAGCACACCGCCTGCAATGAGCTCGAAACCGAGGATCTCCTGCTGCAGCAGCGTAACCACAATTGCCAGCAGCATGCCTGTGGCTCCGAGCAGGTTTCCGCGCACCGCGCTCTTCGGGTGCGTCAGACCCTTGAGACCAACGATAAAAAGAACGGCCGCTACCAGGTAGGCCAGGTTGGCGATGGTTGCACTATCCACTATCAGTCCTTCTTCTTGAACTTGCTGAGCATGCGGTGGGTGACCAGAAACCCGCCGACAACGTTGATGGTTGCAGAGACCAGCGCGATGAGCCCGAGCACCACGGTGAGGGTCTGCTGCCCGCTGCCGACCGCCACAATAGCGCCGATTATGGTGATACCGGAAATGGCGTTTGACCCCGACATAAGCGGAGTGTGAAGGATTGGCGGGACCTTGGTGATAACCTCGAAGCCAACCACAACCGCCAGCACGAACACGGTCAGGATATTCACAAAGGCTACTGTCTCTCCCATCGGTTTCTCCTACAGTTGCAGCCGCGAGCGGGTTTCCTGATTAGGAACAGACCCGGCGTGGGTTACAACGGTTGCCCGGATGATCTCGTCCTGCAGGTCGACTGCCAGTTCACCGTCCTTGCGCATCACCTCAGAGAAGGCGGTGATGTTGTTTGAGTAGAGCTGACTGGCGTCGCGCGCCAGCGAGGAGGCGAGGTTGAGCGGCCCCACTATTGTGACACCGTTGTGCTGTACGGTCTCGCCGGCACGGGTCAACTCGCAGTTGCCGCCGCGCTCTGCGGCCAGATCGACGATTACCGATCCGCGTCTCATAGCCTCCACCATCTGCTGCGTAATCAGCACCGGTGCCGGCTTGCCGGGAACCGCTGCGGTAGTGATGACCATATCGCTTTCGGCGAGTGCGCCGCTCATCAGCCGGCGCTGCTTGCGGTAGAACTCTTCGTCCATCTGGCGGGCGTAACCGTCAGAAGACTCGGCGTCTTCAGCCTGAAGCTCGATCTCCACAAAGCGCGCACCCAGGCTCTGCACCTGCTCTTTGACCGCCGGGCGTACATCGTAGGCACTGACCAGCGCACCGAGCCGCCTGGCGGTGGCTATTGCCTGCAGTCCGGCAACGCCCGCCCCGACAACAAACGCCCTGGCCGGCACAATGGTCCCCGCGGCGGTCATCATCATCGGCAGCATCTTGGGCAGATTGTCGGCCGCCACGAGGACAGCCTTGTAGCCGGCGAGGTTGGCCATTGACGACAGC
>SKLB01000149.1 GCA_007123465.1 Spirochaetales bacterium | reverse complement strand
CGCTACTTGCCTTATACTTTACCAATGCCATGGGTTGAAGATGATCGGCTGTATCCAGAAGAGATAGACCCTGAGAATGAGTTTCAGAACGCGATTCTCAAGGTCTTTGTTCAGCGCTACGAGGTAGCGGTTTCATGGCTGTGCGGCCGATTCGGCGGCAGACCGGTGCGCATTCTGGATATGGCGTGCGGCTCAGGCTACGGATCAAAGCTGTTATCGGCAATAGGCGAGGTTGTAGCCGTAGACATCGAGCCACGGGCCATCAAGTATGCACAGGAGATGTACGGAGGAGACCGGCTTACGTTCCGAGTTGGCAGTGCCGACGACCCGTCTTTTCTGAACTCGCTGGGATCGTTTGACGCGATTGTCAGCATCGCCACCATCGAGCATATTAACGATGTGGTGGGGTTCCTGTGCTGGATGCAGCGTTCTCTGCGCCCGAACGGTGTGTGCGCACTCGGTTTCCCTGCTTCTCTGACGCTGGACTGGGCCAGCCCGCACCACAAACGCGACATCTCGCCCAAGCAGGCTCGCCGGCTGTTTGCCGAGGCGGGCCTGCGTATCCAGGACGAGTTCCACCAGCGCGAGCTGATCAGGCTGAAGGATCTGCTGGCCGGACAAAACACGGACCAGGAGTTGCCGGCGCAGCCGTTGCGCCGCTGGCTGGTACACTACCTGCTGCATCCGCACCATTTTGCCCAACGGGTCTTTGAGTTTATGTTCCGCGGCGGTCTTGTCTTTGCGCACCAGGAGTATCAGTTGACCAGGCAGTAGCATAAGGCACGCAGTATCCGGTCATCAGCATGTCCCGGCCGTTAGAGCTCCGCGTCGACCTTGATTCCGGGTTTCTGAGGCGCTATTGTTGGCTGTATGCCGATTGCGATTCCCGTTACCGACACGATACTTCAGATTACCTTGTTGACAGCAGCTGCCCTGGTAGTAAAGCTGACCATGGAGCGCCTGCACATCCCCGGACTCATCGGTTTGATTCTGCTCGGGATGGTGCTCGGCCCCGAGGGCCTGCGGATCCTGCCCAGGGAACCGGTGGTTGATCTGCTGGGCGGCATAGGACTGATATACATCATGTTTCTGGCCGGGATGGAAGTGGACTGGGAGACAGCCAAGTCGCGCAGTAAGGAGACTGCTGCGTTGGGGATGTCCTCATTCCTGCTGACCTTCCTGCCGGCTGTAGCGGTCGGACGCCTGATGGAATGGGGATGGCCGGCTGCAGTGCTGCTTGGTGCGGTGATCAGCTCGCATACACTGCTGACTTATCCGATGGTACAGAAGATGGAGTTGCAACACCGGCCGGCTGTGTCCGCGGTTGTCGGGGGCACCCTGATTACCGACACGCTGGCTCTGGTGCTCCTGGTAGTGGTACTGCAGTTCGGCTCGGCCGGGACCGGCGGCACACTTGATGCCATGCGGCCGCTGCTGCTGCTCGCGCTGATTGCGGTGCTGTCCGTGATTATCGTACCGCGCCTGAGCCGCTGGATGTTCAAGTTCCGATCCACCAAGGCCGAGAACGCCCTGTATGTGCTGGTCATGATGCTCTTACTGGCGTCTGCCACCGATCTGGTGGGCACCGAGAAGATCCTGGGCGCATTTCTGGCCGGTATCTGCATCAACCCGGCGATCAGCAAGCGCGAGGATCTTCGCGAGCACGTAGAGTTTGCCGGAAACATGATCTTTATCCCCTTTTTCTTTGTTGCCACCGGCATGCTGATAGATGTTTCGGTGTTTGTAGACGACCCCCGCGTCTGGCTGCTGGCGGGGGTGCTGATTGCGCTGCTAATCGGCGGCAAGCTGGCAGCCGCACTCATTACCGGCAGGATCTTTCGCTACAGCCTGTCCGACCGGCTGCTTATGTTCAGCCTGACCCTCCCGCAGGCCGCCGCCACGCTGGCGGTAACCACCGCAGCTCATCAGGCAGGCTTCTTCGATGCCCTGGTGGTAGATGCTGTTATAATACTGATTGCGATGTCCTGTCTGCTCGGCGCCGCTGCCACGGGTCTGATCGGCCGCCGGCTGCAACAGCGGAGGAAAGTCCCCGGGGGCCACCGCCGATAACCAGCGCTCCGCCACGCCGACACACAGCACAATCAGCACCAGCCGGGATGAGAGGATCTACCGATGAAGCCCGACGCGCCGGGTCTCAACCAGCCCGGCTGGAGGCGCTGCCGTGCGGGTCACTTCGGCGTGTTCGATTGCCGGCAGCGCGCCGGGCGTGATGTGGTACAGCCTGGCGCCGACGTCGTCTTCGATCTCCAGCTCGAGCTCGGCGCCGGCAGGATACGAAAACCGGTAGACCCGTCCGAGG
The DNA here is from genome assembly GCA_007123465.1 of Spirochaetales bacterium. Lineage (GTDB taxonomy): Bacteria > Spirochaetota > Spirochaetia > DSM-27196 > PWMO01 > PWMO01. Next base: position 3,047 of record SKLB01000149.1, on the reverse strand, counting down.
TATTCAAACCAGCCATCGTCGAGCTGTCGCACATCCCGGTTGCGCAGCCTTCCGGCCATGCCGCCATCGGCAACCAGCCGCGCCCCGACGACCTCCTCCACTACAACGAGCGCACGTGCTTGAGCCGTGAACTCCGCGCGGAGCCGTGCGAGCAGCGCCTCCAGATGCCTGCGGTCGTGGATGTGCGCGTCACGCAGAACGTCGAGCGTGATCAGCCGGTCGATGACACTCGTGCGCAGGCCGTCGGCGTAGCGCCACTCGATCCGCGCTCCCTCTCGGTCGGGGGCAAGGAACAGCCGCACCATCTCCGCGTCCTCGCTGTGGATGTTCAGTTTCTCGTCGCTCTTCCAGTTGTTTGCCACCAGCAGGTCAATGGTCTGTCGAGCCGGGTTGTGGATGAATCCGAAGACGAGCATCGAGTGGTGAAATCCGGGGCCGCCGAAGCCGACCGCAACCGGCTCACCGGCGGCGATGCGCGCCTCGATCTCGAGCGCCTGAGCGTGGATCTGCTCACGGCTCATCGGCCGCCACAGCCGGTCAAACCAGCCGTGCGCGATGAAGTGCTCGAAGACCAGATCGAACTGCAGATAGTTTATCTCGCGCTGGTGGCGCGCGACGCTGCCCGGCAGGTCGTGGGCGGTGCGGAAGTAGGTCGGCAGCAGATCCGGCCAGCGCCAGTAGCGCACCTCGGTCCCGGCAAACGCATAGCAGCGACCGGTATTGGTTCCGAACAGGCTGTACATGTAGTCAACAAGCAGGATCAGGTCCGCCTCGTCGATTTCGCCAAACCGCTCGCGGATCCAGTCGCCGAGCACCTCGCCAAAGGTACCAATGACACTTGTGTAGGCGTGGTTGTTGCCGAAACTCAGGTTGTCACGCCCCCAGACAAAATCAACGAAACCAACCTGAACCCGCGTCCGTTTGGACTGACCCTCATCGATGTCCAGGCGCACTTCGACATCGTGGACACCGGGCCCGAAGAACGGGCTCACGTGGAACAGATGCTCGGCGCGATCGAGGTCGGTCGGGATCCGGTACGCGAGCGTGCTCGATTCGCACGACAGCGTGGAGCTGCGCAGCCGGCGATCAGGATCCGAAAGCACGACCTGCAGCATAAGCGGGCTGCCGCTGAACGAGCGCATATCGGGTGGCAGAATGGGCTGTGTAACGCCGGCCGCCGTGACCAACAGCAGGAGCAGGGCGCCAAACGCTAACGCCAGGATACAACCCGGCTCGCGTCCGCGCCCGAAGAACGAGCACCTCAGGGGCCGACTGCAATTCACTGAACCGGTCATGCAACGCATGGCTCTCTTCATTATACCACAGCCGGGTGAGTGGGTATTCGAAAGATGTACCCGCAGCGTAACCGGTTGGGCCGCGCTGATTGAAGCCGATGGCGCAAGCGTACTCGCGGACTGCGGTCTGCTGCCCAGGTTCAAAAAAGCCGGGTTCCCGGGTCGCTTTCACTGTACCGCGAACCGCTGTGAATCATGCGTTTTCGTGCACTCGATTAACTACAACGCCTGATAGGTGAGTTTTCGCCAGAGCCATTCCGCGGGTCCGTAGCGGAAGCGCTTCTGCAGCAGCGTACTGAGACCCATTTGTAGCGCAAAGATGATCACGGTCAGCAGAAGGCCGAGGGCCGGGCGGACCCGGCCGAAAAGTCCGAACCCGTAGCCGTAGAATAACGTGGTACAGACGACCGACTGAAAGAGGTAGTTACTGAGCGCGTAGCGGCCCACCGCAGCGACCGGGGTAAAGAGTCGCTTGCCCGATTCGCTCTGTACGAAGAGAACGATACAGGCGACGTAGGTCAGCGAAAGTGCCGGGCCACCGATATACGTTCCGACTGCCTGGAAAAACGCCGGCCAGTCGAGTGCGAGCGGGTCGCCGACGGCGTGGGCCCAGGTGTAGATGGCGCTTGTGATAATGCCGATTGGCGCGGCAGTGCGCAAGAGTTTCTGCCAGCTTTGCAGATGGGCGGCGGGGTTCTGCAGCATTCCGCGCCTGCCGATCACCGTGCCGATAAGGAACATCGCGGCGATCAGGTAGAGGCTGGACATGAGGTAACCGCCGAAGAACTCAAAGGTGAAGTCGACCGCGCGTTGGGCGGTTACCTCGAGGAAAGTTCCGCTCGAGTACGTGGTCATGGCCCGGGAGTACATTTCCTCAAACATCTGCCGCTGCGAGCCCATTTCGGACTCGAGCTGCGCGACCGCTTCTGGTGATGTCCACACCACCGTACCGAGAATTGTGGTCAGAAGCGTAAACGCAACTGGAATCGCGAGAAAGACCGCCGCCCAGCGAAGCAGCGTACGGTTCTTGCGCTTGCGGAACAGGAGAAGCAGGAAACCGGTGAGCGCGAAATAGACGAGTACGTCGTGGATCCAGAAGAAGAAGGTGTGGACAAGTCCTATCAGGAGCAGAACAAAGAGCCGCCGTGAGAAGAGTCGCGTCGGTGAGCGGCCGGCCTTTTCCGCACGAGCTATGAGCATTGAAAACCCGAGTCCGAACAGCAGGGAAAACATGGTGATAAACTTGGACTCGGCAAAAAACCAGATCGCAAACTCGGCGATCCGGTCGAGCGGTCCTCCGCCGAAGCTTCCCACGGTGAGAATCTTGTAGAAGGGCCAGGCGAAAAACATCATGTTGACCACGAGAATGCCGAGAATTGCGGTTCCGCGGACCGCGTCAATCGCAAAGACGCGTTCTTGCGGCTGGATGGGGCGGAGTTGGGCTGTGGTGTGGGCGGTGTCGGGCGGTTCTTTTGGGGGATTGTTCGGCGTTTCGGTTGCCATTCCGGCTCCTTTGCAGCCGGGCACGAAAAGAGCCAGGCGGGCCCGGCGTGTGTTCTTGGGTGCTTTCAATGTATGCGTGCTCGGTCGGCGCGTCAATTGGTGCTGACTGGTGCCAAAATTGTTTTTTCCGCGGGCATTTTGAAGCAGCAGAACCGCGGAGGCTGTGTATTGGTGCAGAGGTCCGCCTGTGTGCACCACCACAACCATCACCGCCCCCGAGTTCTGTCCCAATCCGGCCTGCTGTTACTT
>SKLB01000066.1 GCA_007123465.1 Spirochaetales bacterium | reverse complement strand
TATTCACTGGTCAGTGGGCAGACTTGCCGATAAAGGAGCTTGCACCGCTGGCAAAAGAGATGGGCTACGATGGGCTGGAGCTGGCCTGCTGGGGAGATCACTTTGAGGTAGACAAGGCGCTGGAGAGCGATGGCTACATCAAGGATCTCAAAGGGCTGCTGCAGAAGAACGGGCTGCAGGTGTTCTGCATCGGCAACCACCTTGTGGGTCAGTCGGTGTGCGACCCGATTGACCAGCGCCACCAGGCGATTCTGTCACCCAAGATCTGGGGCGACGGAGACCCCGAAGGGGTACGCCGGCGGGCGGCCGAGGGCATGAAGGACACCGCGCGGGCGGCGGCAAAACTGGGGGTCAAGGTAGTCTCCGGGTTTACCGGCAGCAGCGTATGGGACAAGCTGTACTTTTTCCCGCCAACTCCACCGGAGGTAGCAGAGGCGGGGTTTGCCGATTTTGCCGCGCGCTGGAACCCGATTCTGGATGTGTTTGATGAGGTAGGGGTAAAGTTTGGCCTGGAGGTGCACCCCAGCGAGATTGCTTACGACATCTACACCGCCGAGCGGGCGCTGGAAGCGGTGGGCCACCGCAAGGCATTTGGCTTCAACTTTGACCCCAGCCATCTGCAGTGGCAGTTTGTCGATCCGGCAAAGTTTGTTGACCGCTTTGGCGACCGGATCTACCACGTGCACATGAAAGACGCAGCCACGATGCTGGACGGCATCTCGGGTATACTTGCCTCGCACTTGAGTTTTGGCGATCATCGCCGCGGCTGGGACTTCCGCTCGGTGGGCCGGGGGGATGTGGACTTCCAGTCGATTATTCGCGCGCTGAATCGCGCCGGCTACAACGGGCCGTTGTCGATCGAGTGGGAGGACTCTGGTATGGACCGCATCCACGGTGCGAGCGAATCGGCACAGTTCACCCGTGAGGTGGATTTTCAGCCGGCCGGGCAGGCCTTCGATTCTGCGTTTGAGAAGAAGTAGGAGGCGTACAGAGTATGGCTGAAACAACGGGAAAACTGAAACTTGGAATGGTGGGCGGCGGCCGCGACGCGTTCATCGGGGCGGTGCACCGCAGTGCGGCGTGGTTGGACGGGATGTACGAGTTGAGCGCCGGGGCGCTGTCATCCACGCCAGAGAAGGCCCGGGCCTCGGGCAAGGACCTCGGCTTGAGCGATGAGCGCAACTACGAGTCCTGGGAACAGATGCTGGAGAAGGAGTCCGCACGAGCCGAGGGAGAGCGGATTGACGCGGTTTCGATAGTGACGCCCAATCACATGCACTTTCCGGTTGCCAAAGCGTTTGTGGAGGCCGGGTTTCACGTGATCTGCGACAAACCGCTGGTGCACAGCAGCGAGCAGGCCGAAGAGCTGGTGCGGTTGGTGGAGCAGAAGGGAACGGTGTTTGCGGTAACCTACAACTACACCGGCTACCCTATGGTCAAGCAGGCGCGGCAGATGGTGCGTGACGGGGCGCTGGGGGCCATCCGCAAAGTGATTGTGGAGTACAATCAGGATTGGCTTGCCACCAAGCTGGAAGACCAGGGAGCCAAGCAGGCCGAGTGGCGTACCGATCCCAAGCGCTCCGGGATAGCCGGAGTGGTGGGGGACATCGGGTCGCACGCCGAGAACCTGGTGGCAACGATTACCGCACTGGAGCTGGAATCGCTGTGTGCCGATGTATCGACCTTTGTGTCGGGGCGTGCGCTGGATGATGACGCCAACCTGCTGGTGCGCTACCGTTCAGGGGCCAAGGGGCTGATGTTTGCCTCGCAGATTTCGGCCGGTGAAGAGAATGACCTGCGTATCAGGGTCTACGGAGAGAAGGCCAGTCTGACGTGGCACCAGGAGAATCCCAACTACCTGCGCTACAAGCCGCTGGGCGAGCCCGAGCAGGTGCTCAAGCGCGGTAACGGCTACCTGTGCGAGGCTGCGCAGCGGGCCGGACGGATACCGCCGGGGCATCCCGAGGCGTTCATTGAAGCGTTTGCCAATGTCTATCGCAACGCGGGGTTGTCGATCATGGCGCTGAAAGATGGCCGTACGCCCGATGAGTTTGAATCCGACTTCCCGACGGTGGCCGATGGAGCCCGCGGTGTGAAGTTCATTGAAAAGACTATCGAGAGCGGCAAGAGCTCGCAGAAATGGATTTCGCTGTAGCGCCGGCTTCCCCGGGTAGTGGATGCTGAGATACGCGGCGCCGCCGGCACAGCGCGGCGGCGCCCACTGTAGCGAATGAGCGGAGCCATTGAACCCAGGCCGACCCGCAGCGATGTCGCCCGCGCCGCGGGGGTGGCGGAGTCTACCGTATCACGGGCCCTGAATGACTCGCCGTTGATCTCTCAGGCGGTCAAGCAGAGGGTTCGACAAGCTGCGCTGCGGCTCGGGTATATCCCCAGCCGGCAGGCTGCCATGTTTGCGCGTAATCGCGCAGGCAGTGTCGGCCTGGTGGTGCCGCGCTACACCGCATTCCCGCCGTTTTCGCGCGCCTATTTTCCTACCATCCTTGACGGCGTTGTGGTGGCCGCAGAGCGGCGGTCCTGTTTTGTGACTATTATCCTTGACCACGTGGACACCACCGCGGAGTCACTGGCGCAACTGGTAACCGAGAAGTCCGTAGACGGACTGCTGTTCACGGTGGGGCCGGCAGAGTACTCGCGATACCAGTACCTCGGTCAATTGGGCTTGCCGTTTGTTCTGATAAACAACTACTATGAGGCGATGTGCAGCGTTGACTCGCGGCCCGGGCCCGGGATGCACAAGGCGTTTCAGCACGCCTGCAGCCTTGGCCACCGGACTATCGGCTACGTCACCGGCGACCTCCGCTACAAGAACGGGCAGGATCGGCTCGCGGTATTCGAACAGCTGTGCCGCGAGTTTGCCGTTGCACCGCTGATCTGCGAGGGTGATTTCTCGCGTACCAGCGGCTATCGCTGTTCAGAAAAGCTGCTGCGCGCAAAGCCGCGGCCTACCCTGATCATGGCAGCTTCGGATCGCGCTGCGCTGGGCGTGCTGGCCTACTGTAAGGACAAGGGTATGGAGGTTCCGCAGGACGTGAGCCTGATTGGATACGATGACCTGCACCCGGCGCAGGATGCGTTCCCGCCGCTGTCAACGGTGCGTAATCCTATTGAACAGAGCGGCGCCTGCGCCACCGACCTGCTGCTCGACATCGTTGAGGGTAAACGCAGTGCGCCGAACGCCATATGGCTGGATACCGATTTTGTAGTGCGCAGGTCCACCGCCCCGGTAAGCGGGACGCGGTGAGTTATGATGAGCGGTCCATCCGAGGCGGTGCGAATCGCAATTGCCGGAAGCGGCGCCATGTCGCGCTATCATGCGCAGCGTTTCGGCGCGTTGAATGGAGTTGCACTGGCGGCGTGCTACGACCGGTCGATAGAGCGCGCCACGGCGCTGGCGCGAGAGTTCTCAGTTGATTCGGCCTATGATGATATCGGGGATCTGCTGGACCAGGAGCGGCCGGACGCCCTGAGCGTTGCAACCGCAGATTCACAACACTACGAACTGACCGCGGCGGCAATCAAGCGCGCCGTTCCGGTGTTCCTGGAGAAGCCGTTTACCGTTGATGTTGTGCAGGCCGAGCATCTGGTGTCACTGCAGCAACGCTACCAGGTGCCAATCATGGTCAACTTCTCCAAGATCAATTACCCGGCGGTCTGGGGGCTGATCAACGCTGTAGATGCCGGTGTTGTCGGCCAGCTGCGCGAGCTGGAGCTGCACTACATGCAGAGCTGGCTGATATCAGGGGTGTGGGGTGACTGGTGGCGTCAACCGCGCTGGCTGTGGCGCATCAGCTCCAGTCACGGTGGCGGTGGAGCGCTGCGCGACCTGGGATCGCACCTCGTTTATCTTGCGCTGCGCCTGGCCGGCGACGCCGCCTCGGTTAGTGTGACCACTGCGGTCACGGCTGACCGGCGGGCGGCCGGGGGGTCGGGATACTCGTGTGATATGAACGATAGATTCTGCGTTGAACTGGGCTTCACCGGCGGTGCGGTTGCCCGCATCGCAGGAGGCTATGCCGAGCCGGGTTGCATCAACCGCGTCTATGTAAGGGCAATCGGAACGCGCGGCAGCGTGGAGGTGAGCGCAGAGAAACAAAAGGGGCTGCTTACGCTGTGCCGCGGCGCCCGGACCCGTGAGGTCAAGTTTGCCAAGGTTCACTCCACCTACCGCGCGTTTGTCAGTGGGGTGGGCACGGCTGAGCCGTGGCAGCTTTTCCGGCCGTCGGCACGCGACGGCCTGGCGGTGCAGCGCCTGCTCTCGGGTGTACTTGCCTAGTGGCGCAATTCTGCTATAGTTGAGGGGTCATGGTTGACGCTTCGTACTACGCGACGCTGGAGATTGCCCCCCACGCCTCGCTCGATGAAGTAAAGGCAGCCTATCACGGCGCGGCCAAACGCTATCATCCGGATCTCTTTCCGGACAGCGAGCGTGATCGGCGTCAGCTCAAGATGATGAAGATCAATGAGGCCTACATGCGCATCGTCGCGGACCGCATGCCGCGCGAAATGGCCGCAGCTCAGACCGCCGGCCCCGACGGCGCCGGCCGCGAAAGCACCGCGGGTGTGTCGGCTGCCGAGATCCGTAACGCGCTTGCGCACCCCAGGGATCCCGCCTACACGCATTACAAACTGGGTTTTGTATTCTACACTCGCGGTTGCACGCAGCTCTATCGCAAAGACCCCAAGATCGTACGGCGCCAGCTGGCGGAACTCAAGACCTACAACTACTACGTGTTGGACCTGGCGCTGCAGGCGCTGCTGTCTTTTGAGCGCGCCTATAACTATTTCCTGGTTGTAGTGGAACAGTATCCAGACAGTATCTGGGTGACCGACGCGCGCAACAAGCTGCGGCGTATCCAGCGCTTCAACGCGATCTACCAACGGATCTGCGACAACACCTCGCGCAGCCTGGCGGCCCGCCAGGCCGGCACCGCGTAGCAACGCGGCGCCGTGCCGCGTTAGCGTGTGTTGCGAAAGTGAAAGATGCCCCAGGTCAGGTAGCCGTTGCGGCCACCGTCAACCCAGTGCTGCAGACCCGTTTTCATGCGCTCGATGTAATTCCGGCTGACCACCGCGGACAGTTGGGCATCGCGCTTGACGGTTTCGTCGAGCACCCGCTGGTAGTGAGTTGCCAGTTGCTGCGGCATCTCGTCAAAGTCCAGCTCGCTGAAGCCGTATTGCGCCAGAGTGCTGCGGTAGAACGCCGGGCAGGCCAGATCGTCCAGGTGCAGCCGGTCGAGAATCGGGTCCAGTACGCCTGCGGGGCAGTTGTCGGTGCGCATCGGATCGGTGAAGACGAACTGACCGCCGGGTCTCAGTACGCGTGCTACCTCGGCGAGTACCTGCGAGCGCCGGCCGCTGTGAAGCATA
>SKLB01000358.1 GCA_007123465.1 Spirochaetales bacterium | reverse complement strand
TCTCTGCTTGCGTTCCACGGTACCAGCCGGATACGGCAATCGCTGCATGTACCGTGATGCGCATCTTTGCTATACTGCGCGCGCGGAAATGGTGTTACGGAACGCATCGACGTGCAGGGGGTGAACGTGAATCGGTGGCTGCGCCGTCTGTTGACGGTGTGTTGGCTCTTTTTGATAGTGCTGGCGCCGATTGGCGCCCAATATTTCTCTGAACGCCAGGAAATAGCGATCTTTCGCCTCAGCTATTACGGTGAGCCGCGCGATCCGGTTCCTGAGCGCCGGACGGTGGTGCAGCTCGGGCGCGTATTCCGCTACGAGCGGCGCGTGGAGGCGCGTACCTCGGAGATATTCCGCCAGGCGGTGGGCGCTGTGGATGAACAGATCCGCAGCGTTTTTATCAACCTGGGCCGTTTTGACGTTATCGGCCTGACGCACCGGCTGGACTACGAGAACGTGAGCGCGTTTGCCGATGCGCTGCGCCGTTACCGCGAGGACAGCGCGGAATTCCCCGAGGCGGTACTGCTGGGTCAGGAGGCGTTCACCGCTGAGGAGCTCGAACGCATCGGTGGCGGCTTCATTGTGGTGATTCCATCGGTTTCTTTCTACAACCTGTCGCAGGATCGCGACGGTGATTACAACGCTACCATAGAGACCTCGTTTACCTTTCTCGATGTTGAGGACCTCTCTACCGTCGGACAGTTTTTTGTCGAGACCAGCGGTTCGGACCGCAACGCGGTCAACGCTATGCGGCAGGCGGTCAACGGCATTGCCCCGCAGCTGGTCTACCGGATCCGCGATATGGATATCTTTCAGATCCGCACCGGCATACTCGAGGTTGCCGGACGCAGCGTGACTATCGAATTCGGCCGTAACATGGGGATAGAGCGCGGTGACGAGTACGCGATTGTGGCGCCGCGGATCACCGCGCTCGGGCATCAGACCGTCGATGAGACCGGTATGATCGTGATCCGCGAAGTTCGTGAAGAGTTCTCGATAGGGTACCTGCTCTACGCGCAGCACGGTCCGTTTGTAGGCGATCAGCTGCGGGAGGTGCCGCGCTTCGGCGCCGACATCGTGGTGTACGGGAATACGTTTGTCGACATTGCCGATCGGCGCACGGTACTGGCTGTGGGGCTGAAGGCGGTTCCCAGCCGCGGCTACTTCGGTTGGCGGCCGCTGATAGGGATGGAGGTTCCGTTTACCGGGACGGTGCTCGGGCTGCTGTTTCCGTTGAACCTCTACCTCGGCGGTGAGTACAACCAGTACTTTGGCCGTCTGAAACTGACTCCCAGCGTTGCCTTTGGCGTTGGCGGTGCGGTCCCGTTCAATCCCGGCCTGTTTGGCGACGACTACTTCGTGAGCCATCTCGGCGGCAGCGCCCGGCTGACTGCCAACATCCTGCTGAACCGCGATAGCATGCTCTTTGTGGAGGGCGGTTACGCGCGCTGGTTTGGACTCTACGACGGGCTGGTACCGTCCGAGCTCACACGCTTTTTCGACGGTTACGGTGGAATTCTGATCGGGGCCGGGGTAACTTTCAAGTAGATTACAGGAGCGTGGCGGAATGCGATCTCTGGTACGGTTTACCACGGCAGCGGCAGTGCTGCTACTGATTCTGGGATGTGCGTCGGGGCCGTCGTCCTCGGGCGCACCCTCCGGAACGGCGCAAGCTGATGTCTACCCGGGCAACGGCCGCGGGTCGAGTCTGGCGCTGGCGATGAACGACGCCAAGATGGATGCGGTGCGCAACGCGGTAATAGACATGATAGGCGCAGACGCCGAGGCGGCGCACAGCGCTACGCTGGGAGCAGTGCTCTACAATACCCGCAATCCCAACGCCTTTGTACACAACGAGACCATGCAGACGCTGCGGCGCGAAAACGTCGGCTCTATCGATGAGATGGACATGATCTACCAGATCTCAATCCGGGTCAATCGGCCGGCCATTGAGTCGGTGCTCAACGCCAACGGCATAGACTCAGATGCGGTGCAGGAGGCAGACGCTGATGTCCAGACTCCGGCGCAGCGGGCGCCGGCAGCGGCGCTGGAAGCGCAGGTGGATGACTGGGATCAGGCCACGCCCGAGGAACAGCGCTTCATCCGGCGCTACGTCGACACCATGACCTACCTGGTGTACTTCAACCAGGAGTCTCCCGAGAGCCCGTTTGTGATGCGCAGCGGCGTCAACCAGGCCAACAGCTACCTGACCACCAACGGGATGACCGCCGTTGATGCCGGTCAGGTCGAGAGCCTGACGCGCGACCAGCAGCTGGTCTACGAGCAGGAGACCGGACGGGAAGTCAGTATCCTGCAATGGGTGGCGCAGCGCCTGGGCGCCGACGTCTATATCGAGCTGGACGCCGCTACCTCGGGTGAGACGCAGGGCGCCACGCACTACGGCAGCGCCAATGTGACCTTGCGCATGTTCGAGACCTCCACCGGGCAGCTGCTCGGTTCGGTCAACCGCCGCAGCCAGCGCACCGCCAGCCGCTCTTCGCAGCAGGACGCGGTTCTCAACGCGCTGCAGTCAACCGTCTACCAGGCGATGCCGCTGGCTGTAGAACAGTCACGGATTCAGATGGCCAACGCGGTGGCGCGCGGTGTGCGTTACCAGATCGTGATACAGGACTCTACAGATTCACGCATGATGAGCGAGTTTCGCCGCCGTCTGCGCAGCAGGGTCTCGGATATCATTACCGTGTCGCAGACCGCCGAGCAGACACAGTACGACGTGTTCTACTTTGGACGCATCGATGAATTGGAAGACTTGATGTACAACGTGTCGGCAACGGTGCCGGGAATGGAGAACATGTACCACGTTATGACGCGTGGTAAGTCTATGACGTTCAACACCGGCTGGTGATGCCGGAGAGTTCAGGAGGAATACCCGTGAGAAAGATGACCGTGTTAGCAACGCTGGTCTTGTTAACCCTGCTGATGATTGCCGGCTGCGCTTCGGAGCCCGAGCCCCGGCCGGTGACCGCCGATGTGCCCGAGCCGGTTGCCAGGCGCCCCGATGTGCTCGATCACAAGAACTACCGCTTTGGCCGCGACGTGCCGGACTGGGTGGTCTTGAGTGCGCTGGAACTGGAAGAGCAGTCGCGCTTTGACGATGTCTACGTGTTCAAGTTCGAGTCACCGCGTGCGCAGAGTCTGCAGGGCGCCGAGCTGTGGACCCGCAACTTCAGCGCTGCCTCCGAGATAGCGCAGACGGTACGCAACCGGGTGCAGACAAAGTTTGCCGGTGCCGCGGTGGGTGACATGGATCTGGTGGAGAACTACATGGAGCAGGTGGTGCTGACCTTCTCGGATGCCGAATTCTCCGGCTATCGTCCGGTAGACGACTACTGGATGCAGATGCGCTACTACACCCCGGATGGCGGCGTGGACGAAGACGCGTACAGTTACTACGTGCTCTACACAATTCCACGGCCTACTCTGGACCGCATGATCCGCAACGCGCTCGATGACGCCGCGCGGCGCAACCAGCCGGCCAGCGAGGAGGAGCAGACCGCGCGGGACCGGGTCAAGGAAGCCTTTGAGAACGGTCTGAGCATGTAGCCCGCGCAATGGCTGATCGTCTACGCTTGTTGGCAATCATGATCGCTGCCGCCTTCAGCGCGGCAGCGTGTTCCTCTGCGCCGTCTGCGGTGGCTCCCGCCGACGAGCAAGCGGTGCCCGAGTGGGTGATCACCAGGCCGCAGGCAGACGCGCGCTACGAATACTTTGTCGGCAGCGCCAGTGATCCGCTGGGTGATGCAGCCGCGGCTGAGGAGTACGCGCTCAACAGCCTGATTGACGAGATCGTACGCTATATCGGCGTTACGGTAACCACCGAGACCACAGCCGAGGCGCGCGCCAGCCTGCAGCGCTTTGAGACCTCGGTCACGCAACAGGTGCGTCAGAGCGGCAGCGCCCGCGTCTCCGGTTTCCGCGTCCAGGACCGCTATATTGAACGCCGCGATGGCGCGGCTACCGCACACATCCTGGTTGCCTACGAGCGCGCCGCGCTGGAGGCCGAGAAAGCGCGTATTGCGGCGCTGTTTCGCGAGCGCCAGGAAGCGGTCAGCCGACCGGAGCGCCAGGCGCGTGAGGCCGAAGCGGCCGGGGATACCTTTGCTGCAATTGCGGCCTATATCGAGGCCGCCGCGGCAGCCGCGCGCTCGGATATCGACAACGCTGAGATTCGCTTTCAGAGCAGCGTCAACGCCGCGCGCCGTCTGGTTGCCGGGCTGAGGATCGAGCCCCAACGCGATGTACAGTCGGCGGTTATCGGGGAACGCTTTGCCGAACCCTTCCGGGTTCGGGTGGTGGACAGCCTGTCGGGGCGCGGCATCGGCGGGGTACCGCTCTCGGTGAGCTACCGCGAGATGATGCCCAACGGGCGCCTGGGGATGCGCTCGGCGCGGATCACGTCCGACGCGGACGGCAGCGCGTCGTTTGAGCATCCGGCAACCACCTTTGTGGGTTCAGAGTCGTTGACGGTCTCGCTCGACATGAGCGGAATGCTGCAGGAACTCGAGAGTGTGCCGCGCGCCTGGCGGCCGGTAGTGGATGGCCTGCGCGACGCACTGGTGAGCCGGCGGGTGGTTATCCCCTATGAGGTGGTCTCGCACGCGCGCGCGGTACCAACCGCAGTGGTTGTGCTCGATACCGATATCGTCGGCAACGCCATAAGCGCTAACGTCACCGCTGCCGGAATCGAGGCCGCGCTGTCGCGTGCCGACTTCACCGTTCAGTCACTGCCGTTTGATTCTTCACGCCTGGCAGACCGCAACCGTGCACAGCTTGCCGCCGAGTGGCGCGAGCGCTTCGGCAACAGCGTGGATCGCGTGATCTACGGTGTTGCCGCGATAGACGAGTTTGACGAGAGCGATGGCGTCATAGTACGCGTCTCCGGTACGGTGTACGCAATCGATCTCCACAGTGGCGAGGTTCTGCACTCGATCACCACGTTCCAGCGCAGCCGCAGCAGCAGCGCAGCCGGGGCAATCAGCGCGGCGTTTCGCAATCTTGGGGTCAAAATGGGAGAGGAGTTCAGCGCACGACTGCGCTGATGGCCTGTGGATCATCGCTGATTATTCCGCTACAGCCGAGCTCCAGCAGTTCACGCGCGGTTGCCGGGTCGTTGACCGTCCACGGAACTACCGGCAGCCTGCGCCCGATGCGCAGCCGCCGCAGCGCCGTGCGCGCCTGCTGCCGGCGCGGTTTGAGCACATCCACCGACACCAGGAAACGCCCCGCGCCACGGCGCAGAATCCACGGTACATCCGGATCGTCAGCGTAGATAAGCCCCAGCGGTATTGACGGTGCGTGGCGCCGGAATCCGCGCAATGCGTACGGATTGAAGGACGACACCAGACAGCGATGCTGCAGGCCGCCGTGTCGTATGGCACGCGCAACTGCCGCCTCCAGCGCTGTCTCGCCGTGCTCGCGATGCTTCAGTTCAATGTCATAGACTACGCGCTCGCCGAGCAGCTCGAACACCTCGTGCAGCCGTGGGATGCGCTCTGCAGCAAAGCGCGCGTCAAACCAGCTGCCGACATCGATGCGGGCCAGCTCGGGGTAGGCGGCGGCGGTAATTCTGGTGGGCAGCCCGGCGATGCGCTGCAGATTCCAGTCGTGAAACACCACCAGCTCACCGTCGGCGCTGAGCTGAACGTCGAGCTCGACACCGATGATAACCCGGCTGCCGGCGGTGACGCGCTGTGCCAGCTCGGCGAGCATGCCAAACGAGGCGATAGTGTTCTCCGGAGCGTGCGCGCTGCAGCCGCGATGGCCGTAGACCGTGATTGCCGCGCTCATGCCTCGGGCGTTCCGCGCGCGGCGGCCTCCAGCTGGTCTGCCAGCGCGGTGGCAAATTGAACCGCAACGCCGGCGTTGCGCTGTAGCCGCAACTGTTGGATCAGCCCTGCGGCATCGTTCTCCAGGCGCCGGACCTCGCTCTGCAGCGTCTCAACCTCCACGCTGAGATCGATGAGCTTCTCCTCGGCGGCGCGCTTGAGATCAGCGCGTCCGGCTTCAGCGGCCAGCCCGGCGCGCTTCTGCCAGCGGTCACGTTCTCGGGTGCGCTCTTCAAGGCGGCGCCGCTGCATGTTGAGCTCGGTGACACAGTGCACCACGTAGCTGCGGGCGTCTTTTTCATCCATCTGCGAAAGGTCGTGCATCTCACTCATATCGGTTTCCCGGTTGATAATGGCCCATATTGGCGGTAGATTCTACCGCAGTCATGGCTGATCATCAGAACCCGCCGATAACAGCGCTGGCAACACCGTGGGGCAGCAGCGCAATTGCGGTCATCCGCTGTTCGGGCCTGGGAGCTATCGAGCTCGTTGACCGCATCTTTTTGCCGGCCGGCAAGCTGGCAAGCGCGGCGGCAAACAGCGTGCACCACGGGTTCCTGGTTGACCCCGATAGCCGGGTGCGGCTGGACGAGGTGATGGTTGTGCTGCTGCGGGCGCCGGGGAGCTACACCGGTGAGGATACCGTTGAGGTCATGTGCCACGGCAGTACCGCCGGCATCCAGCGTATCCTGGCGCTGCTGCTGGCCATCGGGTTCCGCCAGGCCGAGCCGGGTGAGTTCACACTGCGCGCCTTTATGGCCGGCAAGCTCGATCTGACGCGCGCCGAGGCGGTCAACGAGATAGTGTCTGCCAGAACGGCCGAGTCGCACGAGATGGCGCTGCAACGGCTTTCGGGTGCCCTGGAGCAACGCATCAACGCTATCAAAGCCCGCCTGGTTACGCTGCTGGCCGCGGTGGATATCCAGCTCGATTATCCCGAAGAAGACAGCGGAGAGGTGGTCATTGCTCCCGAGGCGGTGGTTGAGGTGCGGGACAAGATTCGGGAGCTTCTGGCCAGTTACCGTACCGGCCGCATCTACCAGCAGGGCGTGCGCGTGGCGATAGCCGGACGCACCAACGCCGGTAAGTCTTCTCTGTTCAATGAGCTGCTGCGCCAGGACCGTTCGATTGTCTCCGAGACCGCCGGCACTACGCGTGACTACATCGAGTCCACAATCGCACTCGCCGGCGTGCCGGTGCGGCTGTACGATACCGCCGGTTTTCGCGACTCCAGCGAGCGGGTTGAAACCGAAGGCATGCGGCGTAGCCGTGAGATCCTCGATGCCGCCGACCTGGTGCTCTACGTCATCGACGCCGGCGAGGGAGTGCACGATAGCGAACCCGCGATGCTGCAGCAGCTGCGCGAGAGCGGCCGGCTGGTAGGCGTCTGGAACAAGATTGACCTGCCGGCCGCCGGCGCACATGCAGCGCCGCACGGTTTTGCCGCGGTCAGCCTCAACACCGGACAGGGACTGCCGCAACTGATCGAGCTGATCTGCGAGCGCATATTGCCGGCGTCGCTGACGTGGAACGGTGAGCCGGTCATCGACTCGCTGCGGCAGAAGCAACTTCTGGAGGCCGCCGATTCCGCGCTGGGCCACGTGCTCGAGGGTCTCGCCATGCAGATACCGGTAGACGCGGTGGCGCTGGATGTAGAGGAAGCGTTGCACTCGCTGGGCGCAATCACCGGCGAGGTGACCACCGAAGACGTACTCAGCGCGATGTTTGCCGGCTTCTGCGTCGGCAAATGAGCCGCATTGACAGCCGCGCGCCGCGGCGGCGATAATAGCGGCTGGATGGATTTTGACGTAATTGTAGTCGGCGGCGGACACGCCGGGATAGAAGCGGCGTTGGCCGTTGCCCGGCTTGATTTCTCCGTCCTGATGATAACGCAGAACCTCGACTGTATCGGCAAGCTGTCGTGCAATCCGGCAATCGGCGGGCTTGCCAAGGGCAATATGGTGCGTGAGATCGATGCGCTGGGCGGTGAGATGGGGCGCCTGATCGATGCCACCATGATCCAGTTCCGGGTGCTCAATCGCAGCCGCGGCCCGGCGGTGCAGGCTCCGCGGGCCCAGGCCGACAAGCTTGCCTATCAGACGCTGGCCAAGAAGACGCTCGAGCAGCAGAAGAATCTTTGCATCTTTCAGGACACCGCGGTTGACTTTATCCTCGACTCGGCCGGGCACGAGATCCGCGGTATTGTGACTGAACGCGGCCGGCGCTTCCACGCCGCCAAAGTGATTGTGACCACCGGAACCTTCCTCAACGGGCGGATCTACATCGGCGAGTTCTCGATGCCCGCCGGCAGACTCGGTGAACCCGCTGCACGCGGGCTTGAGCAAGGGCTGAGCCGGGTAGGGTTCAAGCTCGGGCGGCTCAAGACCGGCACTCCGGCGCGGGTGCACCGCGATTCGCTGGACTTCAGCCGGATGGAGCCGCAGTTCGGCGACCAGGACATTGTGCCGTTCTCGTTCTCCTACGATAGCGTTGACCGGCCCAGGCTGCCGTGCTACATCACCTTCACCAATCAGGAGACGCATCGGGTGCTGGCGGAGAACATGCACCGTTCGCCGCTCTATTCAGGCAGGATTGTCGGACACGGTGCGCGCTACTGCCCCTCAATCGAAGACAAGGTGGTCAAGTTTCCCGACCGCAGCCGACATCAGATCTTCGTGGAGCCCGAGGGGCTGCAGACCGCTGAGATGTATCTCAACGGTGTCTCTACCTCGATGCCCGAGGACGTGCAGCAGCGCTTCATTCACACCATTGCGGGCATGGAGCACGCCTGGATTATGCGCCCCGGCTACGCGGTGGAATACGACTACATCGATCCTTCGCAGCTCTATCCCAGCCTGGAGTGCAAGATGGTACGCGGGCTCTACGTAGCCGGACAGACCATCGGCTCGTCGGGTTACGAGGAGGCCGCCGGGCAGGGCCTCATGGCGGGCATAAACGCTGCCCGCGCGCTACAGCGCAAGGAGCCGCTGATCCTTTCGCGCGCCGAGGCGTATATCGGGGTGATGATCGATGATCTCGTGACCCTGGGAACCGAGGAACCCTACCGCATGTTCACCTCGCGCGCCGAGCACCGGCTCAGTCTGCGCCACGATTCCAGCGACATGCGCCTGGTGGAGATCGGGCGTGAGGTCGGCCTGGTGACAGACCGCTACTACCAGCGCTTTGTGGCCAAACGCGTCGGCGTGGAGGAGATCAAGGAGCTGTTGCGCAAGCGGCGCGTGGCCGAGACCGATGTCAGTGCGCTGCGCGCGCTGCAGTTGGGCGGAAATTTCGAACTGGACAGCAGTCTGGGCAAGACCTTCTACCAGTTGCTCAAGGTGCCCGAAATTGCGATGATCCATCTGGCAGCGGTGGACCGCAGCCTGGCCGAACCGCGGCCGATAGAGTGGCTGCGACAGGTTGAGCTGGACGTGAAGTACGAGGGCTACGTTGCGCGCCAGGACCGCCAGGTGGACCGCTTCCAGCGTATGGAGCGAATGAAGATTCCGGCTGACTTTGACTACAACGCGTTGAGCGGAATCTCCAATGAATCGCGAGAGAAGTTCAAGCGCATTCGGCCGTTGTCAATCGGCCAGGCGTCACGGATCTCGGGTGTGCGCAATTCCGATATCGCTATTCTGATGGTCAGCCTGGGACGATGGGCAAAGCAGGCCGGTTAGGCGGCCGCAGCCGCCGCAGCGGGCCGCCGCCGGGCTTGTCGCAGGCCGACAGGCTGCTGTTGCAGCAGGGAATCACGGCGCTTGCCGGCGGGCAAGCCGCCGCCGCTGAGGCCGAGCTGTCGCAACTGTGCGCTGCACTGGAACGCTATCTGCTAGAGTTGCTGCTCTGGAGTGGCCGCACGGACCTGGTAAAGTTCGAAACGCCGCGCGATCTGGTTGTACGCCACGTTCTGGACAGTCTGGCCGCGGTGCCGCTTATTGAGCAGACTCTGGCGGAGTGCGGGTTGCAGCCGCAGCAGGTGCACGCCTGCGACATCGGTTCCGGTGCCGGCTTTCCCGGTGTGCCGCTGGCGCTGCGGCTGCCGTTGGCCTCGATGGTGCTGCTGGACCGGTCGGCGGCGCGGGTGGCGTTCCTGCGGACCGTGTGCGCGGTGTTGCACAGACCCGGGCTTTCGGTTGCCGAGGCCGATCTCGCCGAGCTGAGCCACCCGTTTGAGCTGCTGCTGGTGCGCGCGCTCAGTCCGTTTGACAGCCGCGCGATTGCGGGACTGTCGCGTGCCGTGTCTTCCGCTGGAGCGCTGCTGATCTACCAGGGACGCAGCGAAACAACCGCCGCGGCCGCCGCACGGCTGGAAGCGGTCTTTGCCGACGTGCAGATCCGTGTTCTGGACGTCCCCTTTCTGGAGGCCGAACGCCACCTGATTATCGCACGCGCTGTCAGGAGGTCTTGTTGAGAATCTTGACCAGTTGCTCTTTCTCTATCAGATCGATCAGCCGCGCTTCAACAAACTGTTTGGCGCCATCGGAGAACTGGCCGGCGGTGAGGCAGAAACCGCGCCCTGCCTTGAGGTCTTTCAAGCGGGCATGAAAATCGCGCAGCATCAGTTCACCGATCTGGCCGGTAGTGCGGTTGAAGCGGAACAGGATCAGGTCAACCCATTTGCTGGTTTCAACCTCCGCCAGAATATCGGCGTACTCGTTGCGCGTCACAGAGATGTCGGTGATCTTGATACGCGCGTGCGGGAAGAAGTTGTCGGTTACCTTGCGGCAGAGTGCCAGGAACTCCGATGAGTTTGCCACCAGGAATACCTGCAGATTCTTGTTCGAATGCAGCTCGCGCATGCGCCCGAGCTGCGCCGGAACGTCCTTGTAATCCGGGCGCGCTTGCTGGACCTGCTCCAGCAGCGCCAGAGCCTTGCCGATCTGCTGCATCCGGCTGTAGGCCCCGGCCAGGCGATAGCGCAGCTCGATTGCGATCTCCGGTTGGATGTTCTGATGACGCAGCCCCAGCTCAAAATCGGTCTGCGCTTTTTCGTACTGTTTCTGCTTGAGCCGGATAGTTCCCGAGAACAGCGCCGCGCGCGGGCCGTACGTCGGGTCGGTACGCAGGTGCGAGAATATCCGCGCCGCCTGATCCTCCTGGCCCAACTCGAAGTAGGCTTGCGCCAGCACAAACAGCGACTCTTTGTCTTCGGGCTGCAGCTCGACAACGCGTCGCAACAGGCTGATGGCATCGTTGTACTTCTTGATCTTGTAGAGCGCCTGCGCCAGGTAGCGGCTGGTCCCCACGTGATCGGGTTGCTCCTCGCGCGCGGCACGCAGCATCGAAACAGCCTTCTCGTAGTTGCGGCGCAGGAACTCGAGGTAGCCGAGATTATAGTTCAGGTCAAATCCTTCACTGTTCAGCGAGCGCGCAAAGACCAGCGACTTATAGGCGGTGTCGTGCTGCTTGAGCTGTAGTGCGCACAGCCCGTGGCGCAGGTTAATGTAGTAACCGTCCAGATCCGAATTGGTTGCGCTGATTTCCAGCAGTGCCGCGTAGGTTTTGAAGGCTTTGTCCCACGCCTGCTCGTTGTAGTAGAGGTCGGCGAGGGTCTGCAGCGCCTCGGGGTCCTTGGGGTTCTGGCTCAGCGCCCGGTTGGCTTCACGTACCAGCGATTCACGGTCGCGTTTGTGCTTGCGCTTCTTAGCGCCGCCGGGCTTGCCGCGAAAAAGGATCAGCGAAAACCCCGCGAGGACAAAGATGACCAGAGTGAGCAGCGCTATCAGCGTGAAATCGACCACTGACGCATTATCCGGGCGCCATCGGCATCTGTCAACCGACGCGGGCGGATCCATACTACGGTTCGTTGACAAATTGCCGATAAAGAAATAGGCTCATTTTACGGGACCAGGAGGCTGCACGTGTCGGGATCCCTTATCGGGATAAAAATCGCGGATGGATCCTTTTATCCCATCTTTGAGAAGACCGCGAAGGGAAAGAAACGACTCACTCTCACAACAGCCCATGAGAATCAGCGGGCTGTTCACATATCGCTCTATCAGGGTGAGCCGGAGCAAGGCCAGTCCGGCGAGGCTGAATACGTCGGTACGCTGGTGGTAGAGAATATCCGCACTGCTCCACAAGGCGAAGTCGAGGTCAGCCTGGTGCTCGGCATTGACGACGCGGGCAATCTCAACGCCACCGCCACCGATGTCTCCAGCGGTGAGTACCAGAGCCTCTCGGTCAGTCTGGCCTCGATGGAAGAACAGGGGCTCTACTCGGTACCGGATTTCTCGCTCGAAGAGCAGGAAGAGGACCTCGAGCTGGGACTGGAACCGGATGACGATGATTTCGGATTGGAACTGGAACCCGAGCCGACCGAAACGTCTGAGGCGGCGCCCGATCCCGCCGCTTCAGAACAGAGCCTGTCGGTTGACGACGGCCTCTCGCTGGATGAGCTCGATGAAGAGTTCAGTTTTGAAACCGGTGAAGATCAGGATCAAGCGTGGCAGGAAGCCCTCGATCGTGACGAACAGCGGTTTGCTGCGGAACCGGATAGCCAACAGAGCGAAGTCGAAGACGCTGACTTCAGTTTTGATCTGGGCGGCGGCGAGCCGAGCCTTGAACTGGAGACCGGGCTCGAGGAATCGACCGAAGGCGACAGCGCAGCACCAGCCGATGACGACTTCAGCCTTGATGATCTGGAGTTCGACGGCGGCGACCTTGACCATCTCGAGGCCGATTTTGCCCACGCAGAGTCCGAGTTCGAGCCCGAGGACGAGCCGCAGCAGGAACCCCGGCGCGCGGCAGCCCGCGGTTTTAGCGCCGAATTGGAATCCGAGCGCCAACCGCACGGTGCCGGTGTGGTGATGTTTCTGGGATTTATCCTGCTGGCGCTTGCGGCGCTTGGTTTTCTGACGTACATTATTTTCCGTGCAATTGAATCTCCCGATGTGCCACCGATTGAAGCCGGGTTCCTGCTTGTGCCGTTTTCTGGCGCTGCTGCTGCTCGTGCTCACGCCTGGGTGCGCCGACAGCGCCGACGTCTGGGGCTATGACGTAGAGCAGGCGCGCGAGAAGCTGCGCAACCGCAGCTATGAACCGTTTCTCGAACTCGATTTTGCCCGGATTGACGCTGCCGAAGTGCAGCGGCTGGGTGACGGGTCGGCGTACTACCTGGCGCTGATCTTCAGCAACGCCGGACACGCCGATCAGGCGCAAAGGCTGCTGCGGCAGTCGTGGTCAGCTGATCCCGATCCGTGGCGTCGCCGTTCGCTGATCCTGCTGCTGGACAGCTACTTGAACCTGGAAGAGTGGCAGGAAGTAATTCAGCTGAGCGAGCAGGCGCTGAGCGTTTTCCCCGATGACATTGAAATCGCCTGCTACGGTCTGGAAGCGCTCTATCGAAGCGAGCGCTACGATGAGCTGCTGCGCGAGCTTGATGCACTGCAACCGCTGAAGACCGACGGCGGCGCCGGGCGCTGGTCGCCCGCGGTTGACGCCTCGTTGTGGCGCGCGGTGGCGGCGTACCGCCTGCAGACAGCTGACTGGCCGCAGCGGTTCTACGCGGCGTTTGCCGACCATCAGGCATCGGTTCAGCATTCACGGTTATTCCTGTTTGCACGCAACCAGGGTGATATCCTCGACAGGTTCGATCGGCAGCAGTCGCTGCTGATCGAGGCGCGCTACCACCTTGCGGACGGCCGCGAGGCAGAGGCCGCGCGACTGTTTCGCTTGCTCATCAACGAGCGCGCCTCAGATCCGCGGGGCGCCGCCGAGCTGCTCGGGCCGGAGCTGCTGCCCGATCTGGGCCGGGCGTTGATCTCCGGCGGAGATTTCCGGCTGTCTGCCGCGGCGCTTGAAACACTGCAGCAGGCGGTGCTCGGACGCGCCACCTTGCAGCAGCGCGCGCGGCTCTACGAATATCTGGGGCGGGTACAGCGGTCAGCGGGAAACCGCGGCGCCGCGCTGGAGTCGTTTGAGCAGGCGCTGCAGTCTGAAGCTTCCGGTGCGCATCGCGACCGCGTTGCCTGGTACCTGCTGCAGACGCTGATGAGCGGCGATCCGCGGCGCGCGGTGCAGTTTCTGGAGCAGCAGGCAGAGAGCCTGCATAGCCCGGCGTACTTCAGTGGTGCGCTCGAGCGCCTGGCCTCGCAGCTGGTTGCGCTGCGCGACTGGGCCTCGCTGCAGCGGGCGTGGCGTGCGCTCGACGGCTGGGCCGATCAAGGCACTCTGGCGCAGTACTCGGTTATCAACGCGGTGGCGGTTCGCTCCGGGCTGGCAGCAGGCGGTCAGGCGCACGCCGAATCCTATCTGGAGCAGGCCTACAACCAGTGGCAGAATCCCTATTACGCCCTGGTTGCTGCGGTGCTTCTGGATCGCACCTCCGGCCTGCTCTACGGCGCAGAGACAGCCGATACCCGCCGGACCGCGGCAGCGCCGCAGAACGCAGAAACGCTGATCGAGGCGTACGTCGCCGGATACTTTGACCACGGTCTGACCGATCAGGGCTACCTCGCCGCGCGGCGCTACGCTGCAGAACTCTCCAACCGCGCACTGGCCGGCTGGGCCGCAATTATCAGCGAAAGCGGCAATTACATTGATTCGATGCGCCTGATGGATCTGGTGGTACGGCGCAGCAACCAGATCCCTCTGCGCGATTGGGCCTACGTGATGTATCCGCGTGCATTTGCCGCGGAAATGGGAGCCGTTATTCAGGCCGAAGTGCTCGAGCCCGAAATCTTTTACGCCCTGGTGCGCGAGGAGAGCTATTTCTCGGCCGACATAAGCTCTCACGTTGGGGCGGTTGGTCTGGCGCAGCTGATGCCGGCCACCGCGGCCGAAGTTGCACGTGCAATGCGGCTGGAAAACCCTATTCTGACCGATCCGGCTACCAATCTCACGCTGGGTGCGCGCTACCTGCGCGGCTTGATCGATCGGTTTGACTCGCTGCAGGACGCGCTGCTGGGATACAACGCGGGACCAACGCGGGCGCGGCGCTGGCGGGCGCAGAACGGTGCGCTGCCGCCGATCCTGTTCCAGGAAGCAGTGCCGTTTTACGAGACTCGCCACTACGTGCGCAAGATCTTTGTCAGTGCGGCTTTCTACGGCAGGCTATACGGCGGGATCGAGCCCGGCGAGGTCTACGCAATGCTTTTTTGACGGTCAACGTCGGGCTCGGAAACACCGATACAATAACTATGATTCAGCGATCCACAACGCTCGTGGTCTCCTCAATACTGGTGGCAACGGGTATGCTCCTTCTGGCTTCGTGCGTCACGCACGTACTGGGTTTCGGCAGCCGCAGTTTCTTTCTTCTGATCCTCGAGCTGCCGGGGCAGTTTCTCTATCACAGCTTCCACGCCGCCGGATTCTTTGTTCCGCTGTTCTTTCTGGCAGCCGGGGTACTCGTGACGCGGCCGGCGGTAGCGGCAACTTCGGTGCTCTATCTGAACGCGGCGGTGCTGCCGTTCCTGTCGCTGAGCCTGTCGCTGCGGCTCTTCTTCGGCGCCGATATCGAGCGCTCACTTGGTACTCGTGTGATCGCGCAGCGGATGACGGCACTCGGGGGAGCTATTGTCTTGTTTGCGCTGTCGCTGGTCCTGATCGGGCTGATCCGGCGTCTCGGGCTGTGGTTTGAACGCAGCGCGGCGCAGCGAGCTCCGCGGGTAAAGGCTCTGATTGCCGATACGCGCGCTGAGACGGTCAGTGCAGACAGCGATGTCGATGACGACGTTGACGGTGAGCTGGAGAGCGCCGAGGTCGACTGGACGGCTGTGCCGGTGTCGCAGATGGTGGCCGACTCGATTGCGGCAGTTCAGCAGCAGACGACAGCGGCACGCGGCGCTGAGCTGGAACAGGATACCGAGGTCTGGACCGGGTTTGTGCACCAGGGCGAGCGCAGCGTTGGATTGGATGACGATGATGACGCGCTGCTCGATGACGCCGATCTGCTCGAAGAAGACGCCGGCTGGGCCACTGACTCCGATGAAAACCCGGTTCTCAGCCTGCGGTTTGTCGACGGCCGCTTCGAGGACTCGCTCGAGCCGCCTGAAGAAAGGGTTGATCAGCCGCTGCAGACAGATAATCCCGGCGCGGCGGCGGGGCGCCGTGCGCCACGCCGCCGCAGCGGGCGCTACTACGTCCCGATAGACGGGATCCTGGACAAGTACGCCGACGTGGGGTACTGGGTGATCGATGATGAGACGCGCGCGGCCGCTGAGCTCCTGCGCGTTACGCTGGAGGAGTTCCAGATAGCCGCCGAGGTGACCGGAATTCGCAAAGGACCGGTGATCACCATGTTTGAAATTCTGCCGGCGCCGGGTGTCAAGCTGGCCAAGATCACCAATCTGGCCGACAACATAGCGCTGCGGCTGGCCGCGCAGAGCGTGCGCATCGTGGCGCCGATACCGGGCAAACACGCCGTTGGCATCGAGATCCCCAACCGCAACCGTAACATCGTCTCGTTTGCGGAGCTGCTGCAGGAGGAGCGATTCAAGAATCCCAAGATGACCATACCGATTGCGCTGGGAAAGGATATCCCCGGCGATGCCCAGATTGTCGATCTGACCCGCACGCCGCACCTGCTGATTGCCGGGGCAACCGGCTCGGGCAAATCGGTCTGCGTCAACTCCATAATCTGTTCAATTCTCTACCGGCGCTCGCCGCGCGAAGTGAAGATGATGCTGATCGATCCCAAGATCGTCGAGCTCAAGTTCTACAACGATATCCCGCACCTGCTGACACCGGTCATTACCGATCCCAAGCGCGCATTTCAGGCGCTGCAGTGGTGTATCTATGAGATGGAGCGCCGCTACAGCCTGCTGGACAGCCTGGCGGTGCGCGACGTGCGTTCGTACAACGCCAAGGTCGAAAAACGCAGCCTGGCAACCGAGGCGTTGCCCTACATCGTGGTGGTGATCGACGAGTTTGCCGACCTGATGCAGACCAGCGGCAAAGAGCTCGAATCGACGCTGGCCCGTCTGGCGGCGATGTCACGCGCGGTGGGCATCCACCTGGTGCTGGCAACCCAGCGCCCCTCAACCGACGTTATCACCGGACTGATCAAGGCCAACATTCCATCGCGCATCGCTTTCATGGTTTCGAGCAAAGTCGATTCGCGCATTATCCTCGATGCACAGGGCGCTGAAAAACTGCTCGGGCAGGGCGACATGCTGTTCACCTCGGCCTGGGATCCATTCCCGTCGCGGATGCAGGGCGCCTTTCTCTCCGAGGAGGAGGTCGAGCGTATCGTAGAGCACGTCAAAACGCTCGGCGAGCCCGAGTACATCGACGACGAAATCTTCCTCGACGAGGATGACGAAGATTTTGTGCGCGATGAGCTCGAGGACCCGCTGATGGAGAAGGCAATCGAGATCGTGGTCACGGCAAAAAAGGCTTCGGCATCATACCTGCAGCGGCGGCTCAAGATCGGCTACAACCGCGCCGCGCGGCTGGTAGAGGAGATGGAGCGCATCGGGATTGTTGGGCCGCAGAACGGCAGTAAGCCGCGCGATATCATCAGCGCACCGCACTGATCAGCTTTCGATGCTGAGGCGGATCTGGTTGCGGGCCAGGGCGTCGGCCAGCGAGGCGAAATCGGCGTTCTCGGCTTCAAACTCGAACCAGCGCGTACCGATATCGTCGAGGAAGTGCGCATCCGAATCGCAGATGCGCGTGTAGCCATA
>SKLB01000336.1 GCA_007123465.1 Spirochaetales bacterium | reverse complement strand
GGCCGTTTTTCCCCGCTGTTGGCGCTGTTGATGCTTGCAGCAACCCTGAGCGTGGATATGGGTACCACCGGATTCAACAGCTACTTTGACTTCAGAAGCGGTGTGGACAATGCACGCTACAACCGCGAGCGCGACAAGGTGCTGGTGCACCGCGGAATCGGGCCCAACCTGGCGCTGCTGATCAGTCTTGGTCTGTTCGGCGTGGCCGTGCTGCTGGGGCTGCTGTTGGGCTACCTGGTGGGATGGGAGATAATTCTTGTAGGCGCCGCGTGCATGGCCGTCGGGTTCTTCTACAACGGCGGCCCCTACCCGCTCTCGCGCACCCCGTTGGGAGAACTGTTTGCCGGCGGCTTCCTCGGCCTGGTACTGGTTGTACTCTCCTACTACGTGCAGACGCAGTCGCTGGATGAGGCGGCACTGCTGGCAGGGCTGCCTTCAATGCTGCTGGTGGCCTCAATACTGACGGTCAACAACACCTGTGACCTGCAGGGCGATCGGGCGGCCGGCCGTAAAACGCTGTCAATTGTGCTGGGGCGCCGCGGCGGCGAACGGTTGATCTACGCACTGGGAGCCGCGGCGTACGCACTGGCGCTGCTGCTACCGGCCCTGGGCCTGTTGCCGCCGGCTACGCTGGTTCCGCTGGCGGCAGCAGCGCTGCTGACGGCCGCCGAGTATCGCCGCATGCACCGGCGCGGATACTCTCACCAGACCAAAGGCGCGTCAATGGGCGGCATTTCGAAGGTTTTTGTTCTCTACACGGCGGCCATGCTGGTTTCACTGCTGATCGGGCTGGTTTTTCGTTGACAGAGCCGGCGCAATGCGGCACGATAGCGCGATATTTTGTGAATAGTAAAACATAGAGGAGCCGCTTATGATCAGCATTCCCGAACTTGTGACCTTTATTATCTACTTCATCTTCCTGATGGCGGTGGGACTCTATTTCTACCGCAAGACCGCCAATCTTGAAGACTACCTGCTCGGCGGACGCAACATGGGCAAGTGGGTTACCGCGCTCTCGGCCCAGGCCAGCGACATGAGCGGCTGGCTGCTGATGGGCCTGCCCGGTGCGGTCTTCCTGTTCGGCATAAACCAGAGCTGGATCGCTATCGGGCTGTTCATTGGCACGGTGATCAACTGGATCCTGGTGGCGCCGCGGCTGCGGCTGCACACCGAGCGCAGCGGCTCTATCACGCTGCCTTCGTTCCTGGAGAACCGCTTCAAGGATCCAACCGGCCTGTTGCGGATCATCTCGTCAATAATCATCCTGTTCTTCTTCACAATCTATGCGTCATCCGGGCTGGTGGCAGCCGGACGCCTGTTTGAGTCCATGTTTGCCATGGATTACCGCACCGCGG
The DNA here is from genome assembly GCA_007123465.1 of Spirochaetales bacterium. Lineage (GTDB taxonomy): Bacteria > Spirochaetota > Spirochaetia > DSM-27196 > PWMO01 > PWMO01. The sequence continues at coordinate 4,062 of SKLB01000336.1, read as the reverse complement.
TCCTGATTGGCGGCCTGGTAATCGTAGTCTACACGTTCCTGGGCGGCTTTCTGGCGGTCTGCTGGACCGACTTGCTGCAGGGCACGCTGATGCTGCTGGCCGTGATTGTGGTGCCGGCGGTCGCGTTTGTCAGCGCGGGCGGAGTAGCGGGAATCGCTGGAGCGATGGCCGCCCGCGATATCTCGGCGGCGCTCATTCCATCGGGCCCGCTGCCGCTGATCGCAATCATATCGACTATGGCCTGGGGGTTGGGTTACTTCGGGCAGCCGCACATCCTGGCGCGATTCATGAGCATCAGCTCCGTCAAGCAGCTGCCGCAAGCTACCACTATAGCGGTGGTCTGGGTGGCATTCTCGCTGGGCTTCGCCGTGATCGTTGGCCTGGTCGGCATCCCGCTGTTCCCGGACCTCGCCGGTCCTGAGGCGGAGACGGTCTTCATCCAGATGATCCGCCTGGTATTCTCACCGTGGATTGGCGGCATCCTGCTGGCCGCAATTCTCTCGGCTATCATGTCCACCATCGACTCACAACTGCTGGTATCTTCCTCGGCCCTGACCGAAGACATCTACAAGCGTTCGATCAACCGCGAGGCCGGTGAGCGCAAACTGATGTGGATCGGACGGGTCAGCGTAGTAGTGATCTCGATTGTAGCACTGGTGCTGGCGCTCAATCCGCAGAATACGATCCTGGGACTGGTTGCCTACGCCTGGGGCGGCTTTGGAGCGGCGTTCGGGCCGGTGATCCTGATGGCGCTCTTCTCGCGCAAGGCCACTTGGCAGGCAGCACTGGCGGGTATGGTCAGTGGCACAGTGGTGCTGGTTTTGTGGGAGCGCCTGGGTCTGGGAGCAACGATGTACGAGATTGTACCCGGATTCATTGCCAACTACATCGCAATCATGATTGTCAATCGCCTGGTGCAGCAGACCGATGAAACAGTAATCAAGAGCTTTGACGATATTGCAGCGGAGTTGAGAACAAGCTGAGCTGAGCGGCTTGAGAGTTTTCTCAGCGGTCGGTGTCACCAGGCTCACGCGATGCCGGCCGTGGCCTGCCCGGCTTTCCACCCGGATTGCGGCGCGCGGCGCTGGGTGTATCCTCAGCGGTAGCATCATCGCCGGCAAAGACCACCCGTCCGCGCAGCACGCAGCCTTCGGCGCCGGGCCTGCATTCCAGGTCGCGCCGGGAGCAGTAATCGCGTTCGGTCATGTAACGGCAGTAGAAACTCAAAAGGGCTCCCTCTACGACGTAATCTTGTGCTACTTGATCTTGCGTTGCACTTTGGACAGAGACCCGTTCATGGCCGCTTCACCGCGCTTTACCATTTCATCGCGCCGGGACATATTGTGGTAGCTGAAGCCTTTCAAATCCGGCTGCACAATGCAATCAGCGTAGGAGAGGCCCTTGCTGCTGGTGGCGGTCCTGAACAACGCCATGCTGCGTGAGGCAACGTCGAGAATGCTATCGGGCTTTTCATCGCTGCCCTGCGCATTGGCGTTCAGATCCACCGCAACTACGTACTCGGCACCCATCCGCCTGACAACATCGGCCGGCACCGCGTTCAGCACGCCGCCGTCAACCAGCACGGCGTTATCGGTTTGAACCGGGACAAACACCCCGGGGATGCTGCAGCTTGCCAGCACGGCGGTACTGATCGGCCCGGAATCAAAAACCACTTCGGCTGCAGCTACCAGGTCAACCGCAACCGCGGCGTACGGGATTTCCAGATCCTCGATGTTGCGGCCCTCAACCAGTCTGTTGATCAAGTCGCGCAGGCCTTCGGGCTTGACAATGCCGAGCTTCGGAAAACTGAGCTGCACCAGATCCTTCCACTCTATATCGGCAGCGGTTTCCAGGATCTGTGACCAGCTGTAACCGGCACAGTAGAGCGCTCCGATAAGGCTGCCAACGCTGGTGCCCGCCACGTAGCTCGGCTTGATACCTGCCTCTTCCAGCACTTTCAGAACCCCGATATGTGCAAACCCGCGCACCGCACCGCCACCGAGAGCCAACCCCATAACCTTGCGACCAAAACCCAGCATAGCCTCCCTCCTGTTCAGCGCTCACACACGATATCGAGAAACCACTGCGGAATGCGGGTCGGACGCCCGGCCTGCGGATCGTAACATCCATGACGGGTGCGCGTCATCAGCCTGTTCCTGAGCGCTACTGAACGCGCAACGAGCCGATGCTCGATTCCACCGCCCGCATCGTCTGCTGCTCTGCGGTCTGCGCCACAACGTACTGCAACAGTAGCGGATCGCTCTGCTGATCAACACGCGTCACCAGCGAGAAGGCGGCCGCCTGGTCGGCAACGGTTCTGATCTGAACGATCTCAAGCCCGGCGTGCCGGAAGACAGCTTTTTCGGCGCCCTCGGTCTGCGCAAGAGCGGCACCAATTTCACGCGGAGACAGCCCGCCGTCCAGGCGTATCAGGGACAACGCGGAACCGCTGTCGGGGTCAACAAACAGCTCGAGCAGGGTTCCCGAAATCGGTCCCTCAGCAACCGACTCCTGAATCTGTGCTTCAACCATTGCGCGTGTAGCGTCATCAACCGCTTCCCACCCGCGCGGCGGCGCCAGCGCGACGGCGGCGCCGTCGATCAGCACCGTGTCACCGAGAAGCTCGGAGTCTACCTCAAAGACGTACTCGGGCACTGAATCCGCTGCATCCTGCACAGCGGAACGCTCACGCGGCGTGCACGCGGCAAAGCCCAGAAGCAGCGTACCGAAGAGAACAGCCGCCCCGAGGGCGGCTGTTTGTGCCGTTGAAATTCTCATAGATGATAGCGAAGATGCCGGCTATTTGATAACCTTCACAGTGCGGGGATACACGGTAGCGATACCGGTGAAGAAACCGATGACCACATCGAGTATCTCGAATTCGGTGACGATCTCGTAATCTTCAGCACCCGCTGCCATTCGCTCTGTATCGGGTGTGGTAATGTCAACCAGGCCCCACAGTACGTACCACTGGCGCTCGCTGACCGTCTCGAAGCTCTGCGGACCCTCACCCACGGTATGCACGTGCGTCATACAGCTGGCAAGAACGAACACCACCAAGACAACGATTGAAACCAGTCTCGCAACTCGATTCATTTTTGATCCTCCCGAAAAATGTTGAATCCAATTCACCACACACAATACAGTTTTTCTCTGGATTGTCAAACCCCCCGCTGCATATTCCGCGTACTACACAGCGCATATCCAACAAGAAGATACGCTTGTGACCCCAAACCTGCATACAGACCCGCGCGGCGCGGCACAAAGTGCAGCTTTATTCTCTTCTGCTGCAATAAGCTACACTAACCGCTGGGCGACCAATCAATTGACGATCGGCATCGCATCGCGTATACTCCGGGGCTGGCTACTCTTCAATTCATTTTCTGTAAGGAGAAAAACCTGTCATGAAAAAAGGACGAACACTGGTCCTCGTAATCGTTGCCGCGGTTGTTGCAGCGGTTATGATCGGCTGTGGTCCAAGCGCCACGGATGTCACCGAAAAGGCTGAGAATAAGGATGTGCTTGTGGTCGGTATGCCGGGAGAAGCCCGCGCTCTGGACCCTCAGGCAACCAACGACCAGCCCTCTGCGCGTATCATGAAGCAGCTCTACGAGACGCTGATGTATCAGGACCCCGAGCTCGAGATCTCCGAGGGGCTGGTCAGCGAGTACCGTATTGTTGACGATGTAACCTACGAGTTTACCATCCCCGAGGGCATTCTGTTCCACAACGGAGACGAACTGACTTCGCGTGATGTACAGTTCACCTTCGAGCGGATGCGGCAGGTCAACGCCCCCGGCGCGTTCCTGGTTGCCGCACTCGACCGTGTTGAAATTATCGATGATTACAATTTCCGCATGATCCTGGAGTTTCCCTTCGGGCCGTTCATCACCCACCTGGCGCACCCGGCCACAGCAATCATCAACGAGCGCGCGGTTGGTGAGCTCGGTGAAGACTTTGCCCGCAACCCGGTTGGTACCGGGCCGTTCAAGTTTGTTGAATGGCGTAGCGGTGATTCCATTCAGCTCGAGCGCTTCGACGACTACCACGGCCAGCCGGCGG
>SKLB01000217.1 GCA_007123465.1 Spirochaetales bacterium | reverse complement strand
AGCGCATGTACAGACCACCATTCAAATCGATGGTAACCCCGGTCAGGTACGTGGTCTCTACAAGGTATCGAACCGTCCTCGCCACGTCGTCAGGAGTCCCCAGTTTCTTCAATGGGGTTTTGCCTTCCAGACTGACAAGCACGTCCGGCGCGACATTATCATAGAAGCGAGTCTTGATTACTCCCGGAGCAATCGCGTTCACCCGAACCTTCGGGGCCAGTTCGTTTGCGAGTCCCCGGGTGAACACATCCATCGCCCCTTTTGCGGCGCCGTACGCAGGAGCGGTAATTGATCCGTTGCGAATCGCTCCTGAAGTGATGTTGATGACACTTGGGTCACGACCTTCCTGAATATATGGCACGAGCCGGCCAGTCACAAACATGGGTGCTAATGCGTTGAGATTGAAATGGCGTTCCATAATTTCCCAGGTGAGGGTTCCACTATTGTGTGCCTGGATGATCCCTCCAGCGCTGTTGATCAGAACGTCAATGCGACCGTCAATCTTCTTGATCACCTCTTCACAGAACTTCTCGCATCCGGTCTTGCCTGATAGCTCCGCCTCCACCGGGATGATCTCTCCACCTCTCGCGTGAACCTCGCCGATCCACGCGCCGAGGTGATCGATACTGCCGAAACAATGAAGGATGATCGTGTGGTCATGAGAGAGATTGTCAGCGATTGCCTGACCGATCCCTCCGTTTCCGCCGGTAATAACTGCCGTCTTATTCATATATCCTCTTGAGATTCTGCCACAAAACCGCGTTGCCGGCTTGGCATTGACACGAGCGGTGTCTGCACCGGCGAGCGCTGCCCATCCTCAAACCGTTCCCGCTACCAGGGAATCAGCGCCGAGCGGTATTGAGTCTTAGAGATCCTCCTCACCGTTCACGATGACAACCTTGGTAGTAGCCGACCTGTTCTCTGAAGCGAACTGAAACGCGTTCACTACATCGGAAAAGTCGAACCGATGAGAGATCAGTTCACGAACCGGGATCCTGCCGTCGGTCATGAGTTCGAGGGCCGGACCAAAGGTATTGCGATAGCGATTCACTCCGAGTACGTTCAACTCTCGCTCTATGATCAGTTCCACCGGATACGCAAACTCACTGACCTCAGGCCATCCAATGAGAGTGACCATCCCTCCTCGAGCGGCTAACTTCGGGGAAAGCGCTGCTCCCGCTGACGATCCGCTGGCCTCGAAGACGTAATCCGCACCTTTCTGGCCGGTGAGATCCATGACGGCTGAGACCGCATCCTGCCGGGAGGCATTCACGACGGCGTGGGCGCCGATTTCGGTGGCCTTCTGCAGCCGCGCTTCAATGACATCGACGCAGATCGCCTGTGTCACTCCGTATGCTCTGGCAACCATGAGCGTAATGAGCCCAATTGGGCCCGCCCCAACGATAACCGCCGACGACCCTGGGCGAACGCTGGCACGATTGCACGCATGCACACCTACACTCACCGGCTCCACCAGTGCTGCTTCTTCATCGGAAAGCCCGGACGGGACACGGTAGAGAAAGTCAGTGTCGACAACGGCGTACTCGGCGAATGTCCCGTTCACCGGTGGTGCGGACATGAAGACCACGTTCGGGCACAGATTGTAGAGGCCTTGGTGACAGTACTCGCACTTTCGACACGGTACACCAGGTTCAATCACAACCCGGTCTCCGACTGCAAGATCAGACACGCCCGGGCCAGTTTCTACGACGGTACCCACCGCTTCATGGCCGGGGATGTACGGTGTGGTCACCCGAAACGGTCCCAGCTTCCCGTCCTCAAAAAAGTGAATGTCCGAGCCGCACAACCCGTTCGCTCGGATCCTGACAAGACACTGACCTGCATCCGGTTTCGGACGGCTGACGGTTTCGAATCTCAGATCCTTTGCCGCGTGAAGAACTGCGGCTTTCATACTCGATGTGGGTGATTGCATTCCATGTGCCTCCAACTATGTCTGCTGTTCGACGAAGGTTTTTCGAATGATTACAATCGTAATCAATATGGATATCAGAAGAACGATCACGGCACCCGCCGACCCGATGCCCGCTTCCCGGTAGCGGAAGTAGTATCGGTACACGAGCAATCCCAGAGGAGTCGTATAATCGACGGGCCCCCCGGCAGTCATGAGGTAAACGAGATCGAATACACGAAGTTTCAACACCATCTGGTAGATCAGTACAATTGTCAGTGTGGGCCGCAGAAGCGGTAAAGTAATCAAACGAAACGCCTGTAGCCTGGTAGCCCCATCCACAACGGCGGCTTCGTACGGCTCTTCCGGCAATGCCGTAATCGCCGCCAAAAACAGAAGAAATCCGAACGGGTAGGAGCGCCATATCTCGGCGATGGCTACCGCCACGAATGCCCACTCCGGACTTGCGAACCACGCCACCGGACTCAGCCCGATTCCCGATAAGAGCGCATTGATGAACCCGTTGAACGTAAGAAGCAGCTTCCAGATAAGTGCGGTGGTCAACGGCGCGATCATGTACGGAACAAACAAGACCGTTGCACCAAGACCACGCACCATCGAGTTGCGAATCGAGGAAAATGCGAGTGCCGCCCCGAGACCCATTGGGATTTCTACTGCGAGCGTCACGAAAACGAACAACAAAGTAAATCGAAGCGACCGCAAGAACGTCGTATCCACGAGCAGCGCGCCAAAGTTCGCGAGACCAACGAACGTTCGGTCTTCGGGACGCAGCAGATTCCAGGCTCGAAAACTTTCCGGAATAGCCACGAGAATCGGTACAACCAGCAGAACCAGGATGAACAGAGTCGCGGGAACCAGCATCACCGCGAGCCGAATCTGCCTTCGTGTAGTTACCGTGCGCATCTATTTCACCGACCCTGAAGTCAGGCCCCGCACCAGATACTTCTGTGCGACCACCGCTACGATGACCGCCGGAATCGTCATTATCAGTGCCACTGCGGACATATCGGCCCAGAAGATCTGCGCTTCACCATACGTAGCGTTCGCCAGCACGATCGGCGCGGTTCGCGCGTTCCGTTGAGTAAAGACCAGAGCGAACAGAAACTCGTTCCATGAGAAGATAAACGCGAGTAAACCGACGGTCGTGATTCCTGCTCGTACGAGTGGCAACGTTACTCGCCAGAGCGTCTGGAAGAGAGTTGCGCCGTCAATGAATGCAGCCTCTTCGAGACTCACCGGGACGCTATCGTAGAAGCTCTTCATCAGCCAAATGCCCAGTGGAAGACTGAACACGGCGTGCAGAACCGCGATCGTACCAATCTGATCTATCACTCCAAAGTGCCTTGCCGTCAGGAACAACGGAAGAATAACAACCACCGGCGGCATCAGCCGGCTCGCGAGCACACCGAAAAGGATCACCTTCCTGCCGCGAAACGTCCCGCGCGACAGTGGATACCCAGCGCTGACAGCAAGTACCAGGACAATCAAGGTATTAAAAAGCGCAACTCGAGTACTGTTCATCAAACCGATCACGACCGTATCGCCCGTCCCCGAGAAGATGCGGGAGTACGCCTCGAAGGTCGGTGTGAAGAGCAATACTGCCCCGAAGATGTCTTGGCGTTGTTTGAGTGACGTGAGCACCAACCAGATCAACGGTGTGGCAGCAAAGACCAAAAAGAAAATGACCAACAGGTTTCGTATCCCCAACTCGGTTTTCGATTGACGCGTCATGGTGCTGCTCCGTAACCGTATGAATCCATCGAGAAGGAGCAACGAGGCTCCTTCTCGATATTCCAGTCGAACGAAATCGTCAGAAAATCGCGCTAACCCTGTTTTGCGCCGCCTCCATCGCTTGTGCAGGAGTCTTCTCACCAATGAGAGCACTGGATACTTCCCGACCAACGATATCCATGATCTCGCTGATGCGCTCGTGCCCACCGGGGAGAAGCGGCTCGGAGGCCCGAAAGCTCCTCAACCAGTCTGCGGCGAGCGGAAATCGCGACAGGTACTCAGGATCGGTCAGCACGCTTTCACGAATCGGTCCGTTGGCATGATTCAGTGCCATGTAAAGGGCTGCTTCTCTCGTCGTCAGATAGCGTACCAGCTCCCACGCCTCTTCTGGAAATTCCGTGTTTCGATTAATAAGCATATTCCAGCCGCTGAAGCTCGCGCGACCGTACGGAACTCCCGGGGCGTGAGGGGTCATCGCCCACCCCATGCTGTCGGCATGCGCCGACTGATCCGGGTTCGTGAACAACCCCCAATAGGGAGAGTACGCGAGGTTCATCGCCGCGCGTCCGGTCTGGATGGCGCCAATAGCCTGGTCTACGGGCTTCCCGGGGGTGTCCGGCGGAGCCCAGCCGGCGCGGTACAGCAGGACGAGATTCTCGAGCGCCGTGATTGCCTGTGGGGTGTTGAGGGTTACGTTTCCGTTCGCGTCAGCGATCATCCCACCGTGTCCTGCAAGCCATGTTTTGTACACTTCGAACAGGTACTGACCCGCCTCACCGGGGAACACGATACCATACACATCATCAATTCCGTCTGAACGAAGTCCTTCGGTGATCGTTCGCGCAGCCGCATTGAGTTCTGCCCAAGTCTGCGGGGTGTCTACACCGTACTTGGCGAACAGATCAGAACGATAGTAGAGCATGTACACGCCATACCGGAAGGGGATTCCGTACGTGACACCGTCAAAACGGCTGAAACTCACGGCGCTTTCGATGATGTCATCGAAACGATACGCTGGTCCCGCCGCCCTGATGTAGTCATCCAGGGGAAGCAGATACTGAGCAAGGCCCGCGTGAAGGGCCGTATCCGTATACACGAACACGTCAAGACTGCTCGTGCCGGAAACAAAGTCCAGAAGCGTTTGCTCAAGGATGCCGTCGAGAGGAGCCGTTACCACCTCTACATCGACGCCATATTCTTCCTCGAATTGAGAGATCAGACCGCCGTCACCGCCGGTTGCGCTATACAACACCGGGTGGAGCATGATTGAAAAGGAAGGCCTCTGGGTCACCACTTCTCGCTGGCCTCCGGCCCATGTGACGGCGAGGATCACTGCCAATCCAACGACAACAAGCACAAATCGCTTCATTATTGCACCTCCATTTCTCCTGCTCGCCACCCTCACCAACGTCAACGACGTTCAAAAGTGCCGTAGCAGAGGCTACGATTCACATATTGATTTCTCCGACAATCGAACCGTCATCCATCAGGCGCCTTCGCAGCATGCTGACATCCAGTTCTGCTGGCCGAGTGCCCGTCTCGATTGCGATGATTGCAGCCGTCGCAGCGGCTTCCCCCGTCGCCATGGATGTTCCCATCACCCGCGAGCTTGCAAATGCCCGATGTGTTGCCGAAATACACCGACCAGACATGAGAAGGTTGTCAAACTCGTGAGGAAGCAGACATCCGTACGGGATTCCGTATCGAGGCACCTTTGTCAACTCGAGATCTTCGTCGTCGGTCGGGAGATGAATGTCGATGGGATAGCCTCCGACCGCCACCGAATCGGCCGGAATCTGTCCGCCGTT
>SKLB01000159.1 GCA_007123465.1 Spirochaetales bacterium | reverse complement strand
CTGCATGATCTCGGGACAGGTGAACAGCTGGCGTGAGCTGTTGATATCTACCCCGGATATTTCCATGAATCCGTACTGCTGACAGAGCTGCCTGATGCGAAGCAGTTGTTCGCGGGTATTTCGCGGTGGCATGTAGGTAACTCCGAGAAAGCCGAGCCGCCTGATCTCGGGGAAGAGAACATCGAGATACTCGTCCTCGAATTTTTCGGCCTTTTTGTCGCCGGTGGGCGACTCACCGACGTCTCCCAAATAGGCGTAGCACGGAATCGCCCCGATCGACCTGGCAAACTCTACCGCTCCAGCAACGCCGATGCACTCCTGGTGGTCGGGCTGGACAAAGAATTGCGGCAGAAACGCGCTCTTGAGGATGCCGAGCAGATCGTAGCTGCGATGCGGATTGGCGGAATCATCGATGAACGATGACAGACGATCGGGAACATCGATTGCAAACGTTTTCCGCAGATAGTCGGACACGGCCCTCTGCGTAGCGGCCTGGCCCAGGATGCGCTGTGCAAGCGCGAAGAGAATGTGGCGCTCGGTCACCGCTCCGCCTGAGGCAGCCTGAGAGATCGCCAGCACCTCGGAATCGAAATCAATCGATTCAATCCCGGCCCGCTGCAGGAGCTGGTTCAGGCGAGCCACCTGGCGCCGGTTGCGCTCATTGCGGGCACGCTGAATCGGCTTCAGAAAATCGGCCACCGCATCCACTGCCGGCTGCGGCACCCCGTGAATCACCATGTAGCCGATATTGGCCGAGTCCGGATTGTTGAGCTTCCTGCCTTCCAGCGCGGTAGCCGAGAAATGGACGCGTAACTCGTAGCCTACGGTTGTACCGATACCGAGAATCCTGCCGGCCTCGTTCATCTCATCGGCCGCACCAATCGAGTCGTGATCAACGCTGCCAACCGCCTGCAGCCCGGTGTAGCGCGCCATAAAGGCGGCGCAGGCCGGCGAATAGGGACTGAACGAAAATGTGGTGTGGACGTGGTTGTTGACCTCCCCGCCTCCCGCCACATCATTGATTCCGAGCTCGTTGCTGTCGACAATCTGCTGCAGATGAAGCAGACGTTTGTCACGCTGCGCGTGGTTCAAGCGTCCGTCGACTTGCCGCACGGCGCGCTGCTGAGTCTCGAGTGTAGTGTTGTTCATGCGTGAGCTTCCTTTCCGTTGCTACGATCCTGCACCTCGGCGATGATCTCTGTCAGCACCTGGTCGGCCAACTCGTTGCTTACCTGACACGTCCCGGCCGCCTCGTGTCCACCACCACGGTACGCGAGCATCAACGAACCAACATTGACCGCCGACGACCGATCAAATATCGACTTGCCGATGGTGATGACGGTGTTCTGCTTCTGAAACCCCCACATCACCTGCACGGCGATGTTGGCCTGCGGAAACAAGGCGAATTTCACAAAACGGTTACCGGCGTAAATGGTATCGTAGCGCCGCAGGTCGTTGACCAGCACGTTACCGTACAGCGTCGCTGAATCGTGTAACTGTTGTTCGAACGGCTCGCGGTGAGAAAAGTAGAGCTCGACCCGTTCGGCAACATCCGAGATCTCCAGTATCTCATCGATGGTGAACTGCATGCAGTAATCGATCAGGTCCATCATCAACTGCTGATTGGATATGCGAAAGCTCTTGAACCTGCCCAGACCGGTTCGCGCATCGGTTATGAAGTTGAGCAGGTCCCAGCCTTCGGGGTTCAGCACCTGTTCAGGAGAGAAGCTCGCTGAATCTCCTCTGTCGACCGCCTCCAGCATCGCTTCGGGCAGGGTTGGAAACCGCTCTCGGCCGCCGTAGTGCTCATATACCACTCGAGAGGCGGACGGAGCCTGCGGATCCAGTATAAGGTTTTCCCGCTGCCCGACGCGCTGCAGCTCCGAGGCGTGGTGGTCGAAAGCCAGACAGACACCCTCTGCGTACGGCAGGTTGGTACTGATGTCGCCTCCGGACACCGGTATCAATCCGTCCTGCATGTCCTTGGGATGAACAAACTTGATCTCGTCGATCAGCTCGAGCTGTTTGAGCAGCACTGCACAGACAAGCCCGTCAAAATCGCTGCGAGTGAGCAGCCGCAACCGCTCTCCCTGATCAGCCATGACACCTCCTGGCGCAACTCAGGCGCCATGCTACTCCGGATAACCGAAAATGTACAATGGTCTCGTGTACGCGGCCGCACGCTTTGCGCTATAATACCAAGTCATGTCAGACAGCGCGAAATTGGCACACACAATTGTTCTGGCCGGTGACGTCGGGGGAACCAACACCACGCTGGCCCTTGTTGGAGTGGATAGTACATCGACTGCACAGGCGCAGTTTCAACTGCTCGACCGGACGGTGCTCAAGTCGCAGCAGCTCAACGGAATTGGTCAGGCTATCGACCAGGCCCGTAACAGTTTTGACACAGAATTGTGGCAGCGCATCGACGCCTGCTGCCTCTGCGCGGCCGGCCCGATCAGCAACAATCGCTGCACCCTGACCAATTTGCCGTGGCAGATTGACGGCGGCGAGGTTGCCGCCGAGCTGGCCGTACCGACCATCCTGATAAACGATTTCTCCGGCATTTGCTACGGAATACCAATTCTGTTCCGTCAGGCTCCGCAACAGTTCGCCGCGATCCCACACAGCGATGGATCGACCCCTGCCGGCGCGGGTTCGGTGATAGCGGTGGTGGGTGCAGGGACCGGACTGGGAGTAGGTTACCTGACAACGCTGCCGGACGGCAACGTTACCGCACACCCTTCGGAGGGCGGACACAGCGACTTTGCTCCGTTTGACGATCAGACGATGGCGCTGCGCGCCTTTGTGGCCGGACAACACCAGGGGGTGCCGGATGCCGAGTGCTTTCTTTCGGGCCCGGGCATTGCCAACCTGTTTGACTTCCTGGTGGAACACGAAACCTGGCAGCAGAGCGCCGCGCTGCAACGGATTCTGGCCCAGCCCAGAGCCGAGCGCCCCGAGATGATAGCGGCGAACGCCGCCGAAGACCCGCTGTGCAGCGCTACGATGGAACTGTTTGTGCGCATCTACGCCAAGTTTTCCTCTTCAGCGACGCTGCATTTTCTTGCCGACGGAGGGTTATTCCTGGCTGGTGGAATTGCCGCCAAGAATCAGCGGCTGTTCCTACAGCAGCACCGCTTCATGCGCTATTTTGAGCAGAACTACCGAGCCAACATCGAGCGGCTGCTGCGCCGCGTTCCGGTACACATCGTTGGTGACTACACGGTGTCACTCTACGGGGCCGCCTACGCTGCAGTCAGACAATACCAGAACAGACCCACGTCCGAGGAGCAGTTATCATGAACCAGCCGGAACTCTCGGCAGAACTGCTGCAGAGCATGCAGCAGCAACAGATCGACGTCCAACTCACCCTTGATATTCTGGCAAACTACAACGCCGGCAAGTATGACCATGTTCAGCCGGTTAAGGCCAGCGAGATTCCCACCGTTGACGGGCAGACTATAGTCGACCGCACGGCGCCGGCGCAGATGACGCTCGCACTGGAGACAGCCGGTGCCCGCCTGGAGCAGCTATTGCCCGGGGTTGCGGTCTGGGACGTTGCCACCGTGCGTAGTGGTGAATGCACGTTCACCGAGAGCCAGCTCGCATGGCTCGGGCGGCGCTTGCTGCCGCGCGTCTCCTACGGCGTTCTTAACGGCGGCTCGGCCACCAGCTACGCCGACGAAAAGAAGAACCGCGGCCTGAACGACCAGCTTTTCGACCTGCTGAGCAATGATTTCAAGGCCCTGGCCTCGCTTTCAAGCGGGCGAGCCAAAGGACTCACCCCGGCGTATATCAATAGTGACGGCAGCCCCGGGGCATCGTTTCTGGAACTCAAGATGCGCAGCCTTCTGGTTCAGGCGCTGCAGTACCAGCGCGCCTACGGCACGCCGCAGGGAGACCTTGAGCCGCTGTTCCCGATGTTCCAGATGACCAGTGTCTACAACAACGATGAGGTCGCTTCAGCCTACAACGAGTATCGCAGCAGCGCTCTACTGAAGGATCTGATTGAGGCAACCGGCATCGACATGACACGCGTGTTGACCGGCGTACAACCGCTGATCGCGGCCTACACGCACCGCGACCAGGGCAGGCCCAAACGCGTCTTTGACCGCGCCTACGGTGAGCCGCATAACGCGCTCCCGCTACCGGGAGGCCACGGACAGAACTTTGCGGTCCTGCGTGATATCTACCGCGACCTTCACCGGATGGGCAAACGCTTTGTCTACCTCGGCAACGTCGATAACCTCGGGTTCACGGTGGACGAGGTGTCGCTGGCGTGGCTGGCGCTGAGCGGCAAACAGGCGGCATTTGATTTTTCATTTCGCACCTCGGTTGACGTCAAGGGCGGTATTCTGGTTCGTGATAAGCAAGGTGCGCTGGCGTGCGCCGATATTGGTCCGGCAATCCCGGCGGACGCAGTGTTCTCGGCTGAGGCCGACGGCAAGCGGATCCTGTTCAACTGCGCTACCGGCCTGTTTCGCCTGGACTACCTGGTAGAGCATCTGGAAAGGATCATCGACGAACTGCCGATGCGTTTCAGCGACCAGGACAAGGATGCAGGCCGCTATTCGCAGGCGGAGCAGGTCACCTGGGAAGTTATCGGGTTACTCGATGATTTTCTGGTGTTCGGCGTTGACAAGTACGACCGATTTCTGGCCGCCAAAATGCTGTTGGAGACCCTCATGACCAGCGGCAGGAGACTCGAGCATCCCGATTATCCTACCGCCGACGAACCGTCGGTCGACCTGCGCTCTACCGCTGAAAAGCTGCACACCGGGCTCGGACGCAAGCTGGCCTCTACCTACGCTATGCGTCAGCAGGACGGCCGCTGGGTTCCGCTGCGGCCGCAGGAGATTCCCCAACCGTGAGCGGCACACGTGCAGATGGAAACGCGCCACTGGAGCTGGACTTTGGCAAGCTGGACGGCCTTGTGGCGGTTGTTACGCAGGACGCAGAATCGCGCGAGGTACTGATGGTGGCTTTCATGAACCGGGAAGCGTGGCAGAAGAGCGTCGAGACCGGCTACGCGCACTACTTCAGCCGTTCCCGCCGGTGCCTGTGGAAAAAGGGGGAGACATCCGGGCACCTGCAGCGCATACGCGAGATCCGCGTCGACTGTGATCAGGACAGCGTGCTCCTGCTGGTCGAACAGCAGGGCGTCTGTTGTCATACCGGAAACCGCACGTGCTTCTACCGCTATTTCAGAGACACAGCGCTCTATCCGGTCGACGGGGAGCGCGGAAATTCCCGGTAGAGCAGACTCTTCTGAATACCGCGGTTGTTGTGGTACTTACCGCCCGCGTAGGAGCGGTAGTCACCTTCGATTGTGTGATAGAAAATCTGACAGATCTGTACACCGGCGTAGATGCGCACCGGCTGCACGCAGAAGATCTCGAGGGTCCAGTAGCCGCAGAAGCCCACATCGCCAAAACCAGCGGTAATGTGCACAAACAGCCCCAGGCGCCCGATTGATGAGCGTCCCTCGAGCATCGGCACGTAGTTGCGCGTCTCGGTGAACTCGACGGTACG
>SKLB01000332.1 GCA_007123465.1 Spirochaetales bacterium | reverse complement strand
TCCGAGGACGATGTGGCCGGCATTTGCGATCCAACCGGCCGCGTGTTGGGGCTGATGCCGCATCCGGAGGCGTACTGCAGCCGGTTGCAGCACCCGCAATGGACCCGCGGCCAGGATTCCGAGCCCACAGGGCTCACGATTATGCGCAATGGCGTTCAATTTGCGGCCGATTTGTAGTATATTGGAGGCATGTTGGTAGAAGCGGAGATTTGGACCGTTGCCCGTACGGATAAAGGAAACGCGGTGCTGGTCAAACCTCTCGGCAGTGAGCGGGCGGTTCCCATTTTTATCGGACAGCTCGAGGCGCAATCGATCCTGATCGGGCTCGGCAACGTGCCGATGCCGCGGCCGCTCACGCACGATCTGTTCATTTCGGTTATGGAGAAGATCAACGTCGCGGTCGAGAGAGTTGAGATTACCGATCTGAAAGACGGCACCTTCTACGCGCGTATTCTGATGAAACAGGGTATGAAGAAGCTCTCGATCGACTCACGGCCCTCGGATGCACTCGGGCTGGCCGCGCGCCTGCGCTGCCCGCTGTTCATCGCAGAGACCGTGGTAGATGAAGCCGGGGTCGCCATCAACCTGATCACCGAAGATGAGACCGGCGGATCCGACGGTCCAACCACCGGAGATCTGGAGTTGGGGCGGCTGCAGGAAGAGCTCGAGAAAGCAATCGAAGAAGAGAACTACGAAGAAGCGGCGCGCATCCGCGACGCCATGAAGGATCTCTGACCATACGTTTCCGATAGCTTCCCGTTGCGCTTTCTCTGCCAATCCCGTAGCATAACGAGGTTGCCTGTATGAAGTTTCCGCAGTTTGAACACAAGCTCACGGGTGTCCTGGTACCGGTCTCGGCGCTGCGCTCCGGCAGCGGAATCGGCATCGGCGAGTTCGCCGACCTGCCGCTGCTGGCGCAGTGGTGCAGCCGCATCGGCGCACAGATCATTCAGATTCTGCCGGTCAATGACACCGGCACCCAGTCCTCGCCCTACAGCGCACTGAGCGCTTTTGCGTTGCACCCCATCTATGTCCGGCTGCAGGACCTGCCCGAGGTCCGCTCCGCCGGCCTGCTGGACCAGGTGCAGCAGCTGCTGGAGCGCTTTACTCCGCCGGGCCCGCTGCAGTACGCCGAAGTACTCGATGAGAAGCAACGCATACTGCGGGCAGCGTTCCAACAGTGCAGCAGTGAAATCCGCGCCTTGCCGGAACTGCAACAGTGGATCGCCAACAACCCCTGGATCAGACCCTACGCGGTGTTCTGCAGCCTCAAACAGCAGAACCACAACCGCTCGTGGCACCACTGGGATCAGCTGCGAGACCCCACGCTGCAACAGATTGATCAGCGCTGGCAGCAGGGCTTCGATGACGGTACGTGCCTCTACCACGCCTGGCTGCAGATGCGTCTCGAGCAGCAACTGTGCCAAGCGGCGCAGGCGCTGGATAGTGCCGGCGTGGCGCTCAAGGGTGACCTGCCCATTCTGATGAACGAAGACAGCGCCGACGCCTGGGCGCACCGCGACATCTTCAACCCGGATTTCCGCGCCGGCGCGCCGCCGGACATGTTCAGCGAGCTGGGCCAGAACTGGGATTTTCCGATCTACAACTGGGATCACCTGGCCGACAGCGACTACGACTGGTGGAAGCGCCGGCTGCTGCAGGCCGACAAGTTCTATCACGCCTTCCGTATCGACCACGTACTCGGATTCTTCCGCATCTGGGCCATCCCGGCGGTGCACTTCTCCGGTACGCTCGGCTACTTCAGTCCGTCGCACTATATCACGCGCGGTCGGCTCCACAGCGTGGAGTTCGACGACGGCCGCATCCGCTGGCTTGCCGAGCCCCACATCCGCGGAGACGCTATTCGCGCCGCCTTCGCCGAGCGTTCCGATGAAATCACCGGGCGCTTCTTGCAGCGGGTGGAAGACCAGGATCTGTTTGTCTTTGCAGACAGCGTATCCGGCGAGAAGAGCATCGCCGGCGGCGGGCTTGCTGAAGCAGACGCGCAGACGCTGCTGGACTGGTACCGTGACCGTGCCCTGCTGCACGTCGAGGGCGACAGCTTCGCACCGGCGTGGCTGTTCCGCGACTGCTCGCGCTACGCCGAGCTCTCGCAGCAGGAGCAGCGCCGCTTCGAGCGGCTGGTGCAGCGGGCCAATGACGCCGCCGAGATAGTCTGGGAGAAGCACGGTCGCGCGCTGCTGGCATTCATGAATCACACCACGCCGATGTTGGCGTGCGCCGAGGATCTCGGCGTAATCCCCGACTGCGTACCGGCTACCCTGCAGGACCTCGGTATCCTGGGCCTGCGTCTGCCGCGCTGGACGCGGCCGGACGGCGTCAACTACCGCCCGATAGACCAATTCCCCGAGGCAACCGTCTGTGCCCCGTCGGTGCACGACACCACTACGCTGCGCCAGTGGTGGGAGAGCGAAGTCGATGATCAGGAGCGCGCCGCCATCCTGGCTGCTCACGGCATCAGCGAGCCGCTGCAGCCGCACTACACCCCGCAGACCGCCTGGCGCTTCATCGAAGCGCTGCTTCAAACCAGTTCGCGTATCTGCATGTTTCAGATACAGGACCTGTTTGCCGTTGATCCGCAGTTACGTCTGGCCGCCGCAGAGGAAGAACGCGTCAACGTGCCCGGCACCTTCAATGACGTCAACTGGACCTACCGCATGCCGGCATCCCTGGAGCAGCTGCTCGAACGCGTGCAGACAAACAGCGGGCTACAGACGCTGATTGCCACCCGAACCACAAGGAGCCAACCATGACCGCTAAAACTGCACCCAGCCGATCACTCAATCTGATGGCCGTACATCCTTTGCCGGTGCGCAGCGGACAGCGCGAGTTTCACGTAGCCAGAACCGCGCGCGACAAGTATCAGTTCCAGCAATCGCTGTTCAGCCTGCGCGGTAACGTCGTCTTTGCCGACTTCCACGCCGCGCGGCTGTTCGCGCAGGCTATCAACGACACCCGCGATCTGGTGCACCACCCCGGTCAGGCCGCGCGCGCCGGGGATATCAACGCCATGGGTCTGATAGACGAGATCATGCATCACGTGATCTCCTCGTACCTGGAACAGTTTGGTGAGGACCTGATTGCCGAGGCGCGCCAGTTTCTGGCCGAGCAGGTCGGCGAGCAGGAGATCGACCGCACCCTGGAGCAGTTCTGCAACGCGTTTCCGCCGCGCGAGGTCTATCAGGGCGAGACCAGCTGCCGGGCCTACCTCGATGCCGTGCACGATGGTGTCCGCGGCCGCGACATCGCGCTGGAGGAACTGATCATCCTCTGGATCGAAAATCAGAATCCAGCTTGCTCACCCTACGCCGAGCTGTTTGCGGACCGTAGCCTGGCCGCGGACACCGCCTACACCACGCTCATCGGGGGGCTGCAGGATTTCTTTGCCGACAAGCCGGCCTTCGGGCCTGAGAACCTGACGCTGATCGAGACCCTGCTGGCGCCGATCAAGGCCCACCCGGATTCGCTCGATGAACAGCTGAGCTACATTCGCCGCCGCTGGAGTTCGTGGATCGGCAAGTACCTCTTCCGGCTGCTGCGCAGCCTCGACCTGATTGCAGAAGAGCGCAAGGCCCATTTCGGCGGTCCCGGGCCGGCCGAGGTCATGCAGTTCGGCAGCCGGCGCCCCGGCCGCGTGGGCATGCTCGAGTACGAGCGCTTCAGCCCCGACCGCGAATGGATGCCCAACGTGGTGATGCTCGCCAAGAGCGCGCTGGTGTGGCTCGATCAGCTCTCCGCGGAGTACCAGCGCCAGATCACAACCCTGGACCAGATTCCAGACCTGGAGCTCGACCAGTTCGCCGCGG
The DNA here is from genome assembly GCA_007123465.1 of Spirochaetales bacterium. Taxonomy (GTDB): domain Bacteria; phylum Spirochaetota; class Spirochaetia; order DSM-27196; family PWMO01; genus PWMO01. The sequence continues at coordinate 1,711 of SKLB01000332.1, read as the reverse complement.
CCGGCTTCAACGCCCTGTGGCTGATCGGCATCTGGAGCCGCAGCCGCGCCTCAAAGAAGATCAAGCAGATGTGCGGCAATCCGGAGGCCGAGGCGTCGGCCTATTCTCTGCTGGAGTACGAAGTGGCAGAGGAAATCGGCGGCTGGCCGGCACTCGAAAACCTGCGCGCGCGCTGCAAAACGCGCGGCATCCGTCTTGCCAGCGACATGGTACCCAATCACACCGGTATCGATTCGCCCTGGGTGATAAAGCACCCTGACTGGTTTGTCCAACTACCGCACTCGCCGTTTCCCTCCTACACGTTCAACGGAGAGAACCACTCCCCGGTGGATGGGGTCGGTATCTATCTGGAAGACCACTACTACGACAAGAGCGACGCCGCGGTGGTCTTCAAGCGCGTCGACTTCGACTCCGGCCGCCAGCGCTTCATCTACCACGGCAACGACGGCACCAGTATGCCGTGGAACGACACCGCGCAGCTTGACTTTCTCAACCCTGAAACGCGCGAGGCCGTCATACAGACCATCCTGCACGTGGCGCGTAACTTCCCCATTATCCGCTTTGATGCCGCCATGACGCTGGCCAAGAAGCACGTGCAACGGCTGTGGTACCCGGAGCCCGGCTCCGGCGGCGATATCGCCTCGCGCGCCGAGCACGGCATGAGCAGCGAGGAATTCGACCAGGCAATGCCGCAGGAGTTCTGGCGCGAGGTAGTCGATCGCGTGGCCGAGGAGGTCCCCGACACGCTGCTGCTGGCCGAAGCCTTCTGGATGATGGAGAGCTACTTCGTGCGCACCCTCGGCATGCATCGCGTCTACAACAGCGCCTTCATGCACATGCTCAAGGACCAGGACAACGACAAGTACCGCCAGACAATCAAGAACACGCTGGAGTTTGACCCCAACATCCTCAAGCGCTTTGTCAATTTCATGAATAACCCCGATGAAGAGACCGCGGTGGTGCAGTTCGGCAAGGGAGACAAGTACTTCGGCGTTGCCACCGTAATGGTGACCATGCCCGGCCTGCCGATGTTTGGCCACGGCCAGGTGCAGGGCTTTGCCGAGAAGTACGGCATGGAGTTCCGCCGCGCCTACTGGCAGGAGAAGCCGGACATGGAGCTGGTCGGCCGTCACCAGCGCGAGCTGTTTCCGTTGATGCGCCGCCGCTACCAGTTCTCCGGCGTAGACAACTTCCACCTCTACGATCTGTGGGGTGATCACGGCCAGGTGCACGAGGACGTCTACGCCTACTCAAACGAGGCCTACGGCGCCCGCAGCCTGGTGCTGTACAACAACGCCTACCAGACCGTCTGGGGCTGGCTGTCGCTGTCGGCCGGCTACGTCGAGAAGGATGACCACGGTAACCGCCGCCATCGACAGGTTCACCTGGCCGAGGCGCTCGGTCTGCACAACGACCATCGCAGCTTCTGCCTTATGTACGAGAACAACAGCGGACTGTGGTACATCCGCAACTCTGCGGATCTGTGCAACAACGGACTCTACGTGCAGCTGCAGGGCTACCAGACGCAGGTCTTTCTCGACATCTATGAGGTTACGGACAACGAGTATGCGCACTACGCCCGGCTGGCCGACTCGCTGCGCGGTGGCGGGGTGCCCGATGTGGACACCGCGCTCAAAGAGATCTACCTCAAGCCGCTGCACGAGAGTTTCGCGCTGGTGGCCAACTCCGGCGTCTGCCAGGAGCTCAGCTC
>SKLB01000345.1 GCA_007123465.1 Spirochaetales bacterium | reverse complement strand
GATCGGCCGCCAGCGAACTGCCGTCGGATAACTCGACTTCCCGGCCGGCACCGGTGTCCACAATCCGCGACACGCCGGTTCCCAGGCGCAGCGAGACGCCGGCTTGCTGGTGCATCGTGACAAATCGCTTGCCGACCTCGGTGCCAAAGACGCGTTCGAAGGGAACCGTTTCCGGCGCCACTACGCTGACTTCCAGACCGCGGCCGCGCAGATAGGCGGCTGCCTCGGTTCCGATGAAGCTTGCTCCAATGACAACCGCGCGGCGGGCTTCTGCGGCGGCGTGCCGCAGAGCGGACGCGTCGGCAAACGACCTCAGCAGAAAGACCCCCGGCAGGTCTGCCCCGGGTACCGGCAGCGGTTTTGGCGTTGCGCCGCTGGCCAGTATCAGAAAGTCGCCGCTGAGCCGGGAACCGTCCTGCAGCGTGACCGTCCGGCCGGCCGGGTCAACCTGTGTGACCCGTTGTCCGCTGCGCAACTCTATCTGCAGGTCTTTGTAGAATGACTCGGGACGCATCGCAACTGCTTCAAAGGATGCGTCACCGGAGAGGAAATACTTGGAGAGCGCTGTTCGATCGTAGGGGCGCGCATCTTCTGCGGTTATCATAACGATGCCGCCGGCAAATCCCTCACGGCGCAGGGTCTCCGCGGCGGCGCTGCCGCCGGCCCCGGCACCGACTATCACCACGGTGCGCTCATCGCTTCCGGCCGGCATAGCAATAGAAGCCTGCCGGCGGCTGCCGAGGTATACGGTTCCATCCTGCTCGCGGACCTCGTAGGCCGAAAGATCGTCGATAGCCGGAGCGCTCAGCAGTGCGCCGCTTTCTATATCAAAGCGCGCGTTGTGACAGCCGCAGATTATCTGATCTCCGTGCACGTGGCCCCACGAGAGCGGACACCCCACGTGCGGACACGAGTTGTCCCAGGCAAAGAGCGTGTTGCCCCGGCGCAGCAACAGCACACTATCCTTGTCACTGAGATCAACCGGGAACGGCTTCCCTTGGACAATGTCCCCACTCGCGGCTATCTCTCTCCACTCATTTGCTGCCATTCTGGGTACCTCCACTGTTAAGAATAGAAAAGCTTGAAACAATAAGCAAGGTTTGCCGGCTCAGCGGCGCTGCGCGAGGCCGCAGAGTTCTGCTGCAGCTGACAGGGAAGCCCGAGGCTTTACCCTGCGACGCGGCTAGCGTACCTTTGAGTGGTGGCGACTGAAGACCAGCGGTGGAAGGTGGTTGTGCACGTGGGCAAGTTCAGCGGGCACGGCACGCACTTCCACGTTACCATGCGCGAAGAGGCTGAGCCGGGCCGTGAGCGGATGATGAAGTTCCGCTCGCGCGAGAAGGCCATGCGCTGGATCGAGTATACCTTTAAGCGTGAGTTCGATCCCGCCACGCACGAGCTTGTTTTTGCCGAGGATAAACCGCGGTGGTTCTACCCGGAAGGAGAATGAGAGAACGCGCAGCCGCGCTTGCCTCAGATACGCTACCGTTTGCGTTCACCGAGCAGCAGGATGTTGCGCAGGTCATCGTCGGATGCCGCGCCCATCCACAGTTTCTCAAACGATGGATGATACGCGATCTGCGCAATCGAGGCGAGGGTCTTGAGGTGCAGGTTGCGGTGGTCCCTGGTACCAAAGATGACAAAGACCGCGCGCACGTTGGCGCTGGAACCGGCAAAGCTGACACCGTGCTTGATCCGCGCCACCAGAATTGAGAGCTTCTGTTCTCCGGGTATGACGATGTGCGGCACCGCCAGGAAGTCGCTGAGCACCGTTGAGCTGAGCTGTTCACGCTGGCGCAGCAGCTGCTCGATGCGGTCAGCAGGCAGACCGATGAGGGCGGCAGAGGTTTCAGCCACCTGGACAAAAAACTGCGCATCGGAAAGCGGCCCCTGCAGATCGAGTACCGTTGCGCTGTGCACCAGGCGGTCGAACTCGTCTTCAATAACCTGGTCACGATCGTGGATGATATGGCGCAGCTCGGACTCCAGCTGGTTGGTGGTTATCTTGCGGTTCTCCAGGAACGGCATCTCGTTGAAGACGCGCTGCACCAGATGCATCAGCGCGAACTCGGCATTGCTCTTGCGCTTGCCGTAGAACAGGTAGACCAGAAATCCGATCACGATCAGCAGCAGCGTGATCAGCAGCGATTCGATACCCATCTCAAAGATCAGCACCGCAAACGCGATCCCGCCGATAATCTGCAGCCACGGGTAGAGCGGTGAGCGAAAACTGGGTTTATAAGTAACAATCCGGCTCTCGCGCAGCACAATTACCGACAGGCTGGACAGTATATAGGTCAGCATCAACACGGTGGACGCAGCCTGCACCAGCACTGCCAGCGGCAGGAACAGGACCGTTATCATAAAGGCGCCGGTGACCACAACCGCCCAGTGCGGCGTATGGAAACGGCGATTGACGGCGGTAAAGAACTCCGGCAGCAACTGGTCGCGTCCCAGCGAAAACAGGTAGCGCGAGGAAGACAGCAGGCCGGCGTTGGCGGTAGACACAAAAGCGAGGATCGCCGCGATACTCAACGCAATCATTCCCGGCGTGCCGAGGATAACCTGCGCGCCGTCCGAGATAGGCGTCAGCGACTGCGCGAGGGCCTCGGCATCGAGTATGCCAACGGTTACCAGCACCACCAGCGAGTAGGCTATTCCCACGATCACCAGCGAGGTGATCATTCCGGCAGGGATGTTCTTCTTGGGATCGCGGATTTCTTCGGCCACGCTGGCCACGTGCAGCAGGCCGCCGTACGAAACAAACACAAAGCCTGCGGTAGAGAGCACCCCTTCCACTCCACGGAATGCGAATGGGTCCAATCGGAAAACACTGACCGAAGCGAAGCCGACCGTAGTGTAGACCACCATCAAACCGAGCATAATCAGCACCAGCACCACCTGAAAGCGGCTGGCCTCCTTGACGCCAATCAGGTTCAGCACCACAAACAGGACGCAGAGCAGCGCAGCGGTGAGGTTTATGTCCAGCGGAATGATCAAAGCGGTGAACGCCGACATACCCACCAGCGCAAAAGCGCTCTTCAAGCCGAGGGAGAACCAGCTCAACAGCCCGGCGATAGTGCCAACCGCCGGGCCGAGGCTGCGGGTAGTGAAAAAGTAGTTACCGCCGGCCTTGGGCATGGCGGTGGTCAGCTCGATGGTACTGATCATTCCGGTCAGGGCAAACAGTCCCGCCAGAAGATACGACACAAAGACCGACGGCCCGGTGCGCGCAAACGCCAGCCCCGGCAGGATGAAGATCCCGGAACTGATCATGGCACCGCTGGCAATGCAGAATACGTCAAGCAGCCGCAGCTCGCGTTTCAGATCCATTGGCGGATTCTATACCGACTGTTTTGGACCTGACAAGTGTTGGCTCGGTGTGCGTTTGCCGTGCACATCCAGGCTTTGTCCGGCTGTAGCGCCGAGCTAATCAGATGGCGGTGACTACCCGGGAGAAGATGGGCTCACCTGTGGCCGCAAGCGCCTCGAGTTGGCGCTCTTCTTCATCGCTCAGGGCGGTGAACCGGTCGGCGGCGTCGCACGCCCATAGAAAGTGTTCGATGTGGCCGGGGCTCACAGCGGATACCACCGGCCGCGAGAGCGTAAACCGCAGTCCGCGTTCGGCCTCGGCCAGGCTGTCCGCGGGGCGGTACCAGGTCTTGTTCCAGTGGCGATCTTCGTTCTCGCGCCAGCGCCGCATGGCGAGCGCCTTGAGCGCCAGTACCGCGGTCCCGCGCTCACCGGCTGCGTCCATGATGCGTGGTCCAATCTCTCCGGCGTACCACGTTGCCCAGTTAATTGGGAACAGAATCGAATCGAAGTCAAATGCCGACATCAGACGCAGCGCCGCATCCTCGTTATGCGCGGAGAATCCGATGAACCGAATGTCTCCCTGCTCGCGCAGCTTCAAGAATAGCGACAGAGCACCATTGGGCGCCAGTGCGGCGTCAACATCCTCGTCGGTCTGGATGCCGTGGATCTGGTAGAGATCGATACGATCGGTGCAAAGCTTCTTCAGCGAAGAGCGAAACTCCTTCTGCGCCGAGGCTGCGTCGCGCTGGGTGGTCTTGCACGCGAGGAAGACCTGATCTCGATACGGCAATAGCGCGGGGCCAAGCCGCTCTTCGGCGTTGCCGTAGGTCGGTGCAACATCGAAGTAGTTGACGCCGCGATCAATTGCGATTGAGACGCGCCGCGCCGATTCGGCTTCGGTCTCCTTGCTGACCAGGATACCACCAAATCCCACCACCGACAGACTGACGCCGGTTGCTCCGTAGGGTCGTTTTTCCACCTGTGCCTCCTGTATTGCCGCACTTATTGACACAACCTTGACAATTGCTTTGCCGTTCCTTGACAGAACTGTTCTATCATTATAGCCAGGAGTGAACCCTATGGCACGCACGGACTACGAAAAGATGAGCGAGCAGGTACAGAAACGCATCAACGAGGAACCCGGCATTGCGGATCCCTCGCGGATCAGTGTCCGCACGGAGAAGGCCGGCGGGCTGCTCAACCGCCGCCGCGTGATCATTCTGGAAGGATCGATCAGCCATGAGACCGAGGGTGAACGCGCCGCCGAGGTGGCCCACGCGGTCCTGGGTGACAGCGACGCCGTGGAGATTGAGAATCGCCTGGTGGTGCCTCTGATTTGACGGCCGCAGTGCATCAATCAGCGGGAAAAATTGCGCTTTGCGGAGACTACCGTATGGCTCGTCGGTACAGCAGCGCCAGCAGCCCCACGGCGTAAACGGTTCCGGCCACCGCCGCGAGGCCGACCTGCAGCGGGTTTTCCGCCGAAAGCCGCATCAGGCTTCCCCAGGCGCTGGGGATCAGACCGAGCAACCAGTGGAAGCGCCGGGGCAGCGCGATCATCAACAGCGGCGGCAGCACCAGGAAATTGAGCACCTTGGCCATCGCCAGGCCCTGGACCTTGTTGTGCGCAAATGTCCCCAGCGTCAGGAACACCAGCGGCAGTATCATCGCGTCCACAAGCAGCGAAAGCACAAACACCGGAGGCGCCGCGTGGGCCAGATTTGCGATGAAAACCATCGCTGCCAGGGCCATCCCGTGGATTAGCAGCAGGGTTCCGCAGCGGCGCAGCAGGTACCAGCCGCGTGGCCCCGGTGAGGTGCGCAGGAAGGGAACAACACCGGCGTCCTTCTCGTCCAGGATCAGCAGACCTCCCAGCATGCCGTACATCAGCACGCCCAGCAGAAGCACAAACGAGCGCACATGATCCATCCGTTGCAGAACCGACGCGGCGGCGCTTGCAGGAATGAAAGCGGCGGCCGGACTGCCCGCTGAGAGGATCCACGGAATGCCTGCTCCCAGTACAACAGCGGCAAGCAGGGGCCCGGCGAGCACCATCAGGTGCACTGGATCGCGCAGCAACAACCGCACGTCCGGACTTGCACGCAACGGCCGCGCCCGGCCGGCCACACGCCCGACCGGGCGCGCCGGGTCTGCTTGATTGGCGAGCCGGCTAAAGGAACGTCGCGCACCGCGGTAGGCGACGGCGTTCCATATCAGAAGTCCGCCAACCGCGGCGACCAT
>SKLB01000280.1 GCA_007123465.1 Spirochaetales bacterium | reverse complement strand
CCCAATCCGAGACCGGCGCACACCTCAACGTGGCAATCCTCAGCGTTCCAGAGGGTGATGACAAGCCGCTCAAGTACCCGCTCATGTTCCGCTACGCCGACGCGATCATTCTCAACAAAACGGATTACCTGGCAATTGCTGATTTTGACGTGCAGGCCTTCCGGCAACGAGTTGCAACGCTCAAACAGGGAATGCCGATCTTCCCGGTTTCGTGCAAGAGCGCAGCGGGAGTCGACCGGTGGGTCGCGTGGCTCAGAGAGCGGATTGAATCGGCACAAAGTAACAGATAGGCTGCTACACCTTGCGGCCGAGGACCCGACGCAGGCCGGCGCGGACAAGCCCGGCGATCCCGAACCGGTCGCGGAGCATCTTGAGGTACATTGCGTTTGTGGTTTTTGGCGGTACGCGCGCGTCACCGCGTCGCACAAGCTCTATGGCAGTCGTGGGGCAGGTTGTAACACAGGCACCACAGCCGATGCAGCGCTCAGCGTTGACCAGCGCGACACTGCCGCGCAGTTCGATTGCATTCATCGGGCAGCGCTGTACACACACGCCGCATTCGATACAGGCTGGAGAATCGACGGTTGCACGATGGGTTGTGGCTATGGCATCGGACGGTCGAGCGAGCTTACGCGCGTTCCGCAGTATCTCGCAGCAGTCGCGGCAACAGCAACAGATGAACCCGGGTGCCTGTGAGTTCTGCGGCTGCAGCACGTGCCCTTCACGTGCCGCGCGGTCCAGGATATCGATCACCTCCTGGCGCTGGATACGGCGTGCCATACCTCCGGCAACGGTGGCGCCGGCCGCACTGCCGATGGTAAGACACGTCTCGTGCGTCGAACTCGTGGTACACGCTTCGCCGATAAGCCCGGCCGCCTGACGGCAGACGCAGTTCATCACGGCGAACGGGCCGGGCGAATTGCGGATGTAGGCCCGAATGTCGTCATACGATCCCACCGCACGCGTACCACTGATCGCGGTGCCAAGCGGCACCGTTCGCATCTGCGGCGTTGGGACGCCCACAACCGAATCCCGGAAGCCGTGGTCGCAGTACTCCTGAAAATCGCGGACAAACTGCGGCGTGAGCCTGTTCACCTGAAACTCAAACATCCCGATCACCAGTGGGGCCAGCCCGTAGCACGCCACCGGTCTGCCGCGAATGCGGCGCAACGAGCTGTTGATAGCGCCGTGCCCGGCGAGTGATTTGAGTGTGGCCCGCAGCGCCGCCTGATCGGGAACAAGCTGATCAACACGGCGATGGATCGTCTGAACCGGTTCCGGGATTGCCGAGAGATGAAGCGCAATCTGCGCTTCGTGTTCAGAAAAGAGTGCCTCGAGCAGCCGCATCTCCGCGCCGGTTACGCTTTCGGGAAACGGTACCGGAAGCTCGTCGAGACGTTGTTGTAGCAGGCGGTATACCCGGTGCACCCGTTCAGTCAAGCATGCACAGAGCACGTTGGTCAACTTCCGCGCCTGAAGGCGGCCTGAAGAAGAGCGACCGATGGGAATCGAACCCACATCATCAGCTTGGAAGGCTGAGGTAATAGCCATTATACGACGGTCGCGTGGGTGCAATCTGTATAGCAGGAATCCCGCTGCTCTGTCAACAACGCGGCAGGTTTGAGTCGCTTTCGTCTTGCAATACGGGCTACTTTTGCGTAGATTGACCACAGTCAGTTCAAGGATACAATCGATGGGAATTCGCGGAGAGGTCTTTTCGACTCGGGCAACAACGCAGAGCGACAATAGAACCTATTTTTTTAACGTCAAAGAGAATCGCAACGGAGATCTGTTCCTCAACATCGTTGAAAGCAAGAAGCACGGAGAGGGGGATTTCCATCGCCACCAGGTGGTGCTGTTCGAAGAAGATGTCGAAGCGTTCACCCAGGCGTTTGAGAAAGCGATAGCCTTCCTGAAGAAGAAGTGACGGCGTCAGCGCCATGACCGGCTCAATCGGATCCTTAAACCGCAAAGCTGCGGCGCTGGATGCGCGATGCTCCGTAGAGTCCGATCATGCGCCGGTGGTGGGCGGTAGGGTAGCCGACATGGCGCTCAAAACCGTACTGCGGTTCCTCGCGGCTGTAGCAGCGCATCCAGCGGTCGCGCGCCTCTTTGGCAAGAATCGACGCTGCCTGGATCTCCGCTACCGTTCGGTCACCACCGATGATTGCGCGGCAGGGGAGGGCAAACTCGGGGGTGAACTTGCCGTCCACCTGAATCTCAATTGCAGCAATCACCCGCTGAGCCGGCCGGCCAGGAAGTCGGGTCTGAAGGTCATTACACAGCGCGCTGAAGGCGCGCTGCATCGCGAGCAGTGAGGCGTTGTGAATGTTGATCAGATCGATTTCTTCGGGCCACGACCAGCCGATACCCCAGGCAAGCGCTGAACCGCGGATATCCGTCTCCAGCTGCGCCCTGCGTCTGCCCGACACTGACTTGGAGTCCACAGGGGTACAGCCCGGCCCCCCGGAGCCGAACAGCACCGCTGCCGCGGTGACCGGCCCCGCAAGCGGTCCGCGACCGGCCTCGTCTATTCCGCAGATCCGTTTCACCGCCACAGACTACCGCGGGTCTGCACCCCGGCGCAAGAGCCCAGGCGGAAGACGCTCGGGGATAACATGACCGAGCATACGTTCTGTATCGGTCAGTTCAGCGACACCTTCAGACCAATTATGGACGGCGTAGGTCTCTGCGTAGAGAACTACGCCCGCGGCCTGCAGCAGAAGTACGGCAGCGCCGTGGTTGTGGCACCGGCAATTCCGGGTTTCGTTGATAGCGAGCCCTACGTTGTTGAGCGCTACCGCTCACTGGCGTTCCCACCGATGAAGCCCTACCGCATTGGCCTTCCGTGGTTGGATCCGCGTTTTATGCGTCGACTGCGGCGCACGAGGTTTGACCTGGTACACGCGCACACGCCGTTTGTCGCCGGGTCACTGGCGCTGCAAGTGGCGCGGCACCAGGGCATTCCCATTGTGGCCACCTTTCATTCCAAGTATCGCGAAGACTTCCTCAAGGTGCTGTCCTCGCCCAGGCTGGCCGATATTGCCGCACACCGGATGGTACCGTTTTTTCGCCAGGTAGATCAGGTCTGGGTACCCAACAGGGCCACAGCCGCAACGCTGCGCGACTATGGCTTCTGCGGCCCGGTAGAGGTAGTCGGTAACGGCACCGATCTTGAAGCGCCGACAGACGCCGAACTGGCAACGTGGCGTGAGGTTGCGCAAAACGAGTTGCCGCTGCACGGCGGCGAACCGCTCTATCTGTTTGTCGGCCAGCACCGCTGGGAGAAAAACGTACGGCTGATAATCGAAGCCCTGGCGCTGCTGCAGCAGCGCGGGCAGCGCTTTCACATGCTGTTTGTCGGCGCCGGCTACGCCGCGCACGAGATGCAGCAGCTGGTCCGCAAACGGGGGCTGGCCAGGCGCGTTAGTTTTCTGGGCCTGATCACCGATCGCTCACGGCTGAAGCCGCTCTACGCGCGCGCCAATCTCTTTCTGTTTCCATCGCTCTACGACAACGCCCCGCTGGTGATGCGCGAGGCAGCGGCGTTCTCGTGCCCGGCGGTGCTGGTCACCGGTTCGTCGGCTGCCGAGGACACCGTACACGGCGCAAACGCGTTCCTGATTGATAATAGCGCCCAATCGCTGTGCGACCTGCTCGCTGAACTGGCTGACAATCCCGAGAAACTCGCTCGCGCCGGCAGGGGGGCGCGTGAAACGATCTATCGGCACTGGGATAGCGTTGTCGACGAAGTGTATCAGCGCTACCGCGGGCTCGCTGATCGGCACGGAAAGCCGAACTCAGCGCGCCTTGACCGTTCGCGTAGAGCCCGGCAGTTCGCTTGACCACCGGGTCAGCGACTGATACAGTTTTTTCAACCGGGGAGGGGACGTGCTTCTTAAGAGTATCGAGCTGTACGGATTCAAGTCATTTGCCGACCGCAGCGTCGTCGAGTTCACCGACGGCATCTGCGCCGTCCTCGGGCCCAACGGCTGCGGCAAGAGTAACATTGTCGACGCCATAAAGTGGGTTCTCGGCGAGCAGGGAACCAAGAGCCTGCGTGCCGACAGCATGGAAGACGTCATCTTCAATGGCACCGACAACCGCAAGGCGGTCAACGTTGCCGAAATCACGCTGATGCTGCAAAACGATGACGGCGTGCTGCCCCTCGATGTGCCCGAGATATCGGTACGCCGGCGGCTCTACCGCTCCGGCGAGAGCGAGTACCTGATCAACAATGCGCCGGTCAAGCTGAAAGAGCTGCGCGAACTGTTCTACGATACCGGAATCGGCAAGAGCTCGTACTCGATCATGGAGCAGGGCAAGATAGACCAGATTCTTTCCAATAAGCCCGAAGAACGGCGTGCGATATTCGAAGAAGCGGCGATGATCACGCGCTACAAGGTCAGAGGCAAGGAAGCCGAACGCAGGCTGGAGCGCACCGACGAGAACATGCGTCAGGTGGAGGGTATCCTCGGCGAGGTGCGCCGCAGTTACGATTCGCTGAAAAAACAGGCCGAGAAGACCGCCCGCTACCGCGAGCTGCGCAGCCAGATGTTTGAAATCGAGCGCGACATCGCGCTGCTGCGGTTGCGCAGCTGCCTCGAAGACCGCGACAAGCGCAGTCAACAACTGGAAACCAGGACCGCCGAGCGTGACGCAATCCGCGGCAAGATAGACGGCATCAACGAGTCGCTGGAGAGCAACCTCGACCTGGTCAATACCATGGAAGCCAGACTGATGGATGGCCAGAAGCGCCTCTACGGACTCGAGTTGGAGAAGAATAACCGCGACAACCAGATCCGGATGCTCGGCGAGCGCATCGCCGATATTCAGGAAAAATCGGCACGCGAGCAGGCACACAAAGTCGCCCTTGAAGAGCGGCTGGGGGTTCTGTCACAGGATATCGAGCGCAAGGAGAGCGAGCAGCTCGACTTCAGGCAGCAGATCAGCGAACTCGACGGCAATATCGCCTCGTTCAAGGAGAGTATCGACGCGGCGGCTGCGCGTATCAGCGCCAATGCCGACGCCATCAAGCACAAGAACAGCGAGATCGACAGCTGTGAGCAGCAGGAGGAGAGCGTGCAGGAAGAGCTGCGCGTTGTCACCGATGACATTGTCGAGGAACTCGACCGGAAACTCAGGGAGAGTGGTTACACTGCACGCGATCGCGAGCAACTCGAAGGTTCCATCGGCGAGGCACTGTCGCGGCTGTCGCTGCAGCTCGAGGGCAAGTCCGCGTTGCTCAAAGACGCAACAGCGCTGCGGCAGCACGATCCCGCCGCTGCTCGCACGGTACTCGATTCAACCGCCGCAACGCTTGAGTCCGCGGCGGGTGAGGTACGCCAGGTACGCGATCTGTTTGCACGCTATCGAGACGTCACTCCGGCGTTCCTGGATGAATTCCTGGCACCCGAAGGCATCATTACGCGCAAACGCGAGATGGATGAGCGCGTGCAGCAGTTGCGCCGCGGCGTCAGACAGGCACGCGAAGAGATAGCACAGCGAAACGAGGAAAACCAGGCCCTGCAGCGCAAGATCGATGACTATCGACGCACGCT
>SKLB01000145.1 GCA_007123465.1 Spirochaetales bacterium | reverse complement strand
TGGGACAGAACTCGGGGGCGGTGATGGTTGTGGTGGTGCACACAGGCGGACCTCTGCACCAATACACAGCCTCCGCGGTTCTGCTGCTTCAAAATGCCCCCGGAAAAAAACAATTTTGGCAACAGTCAACAAATATCTCCAACTATTCAATCAGCAGAACAAAAACCCCTGTTATATGTAGTAGATACCAATGACTGGAGGTTAGCATGCACGTATCGCGTTCTCTCGTTGTAAGATTCAGTCGGGACATGGTTGAGCTCTACACCGACCTGCTCGGATTGGGCGAGGCCGTAGAATCAGGCGCGCTGTTTGTCGCTTCGCAGCGACTCGTAGAGGCGGTTACAGCCTGCGATGACCTCGCCGAGGCACCGGCAGGTGCCATCGTCGCTGCCGTTGTGGAAGACGACCGAGCTGTGCCAATCCCAACAGCCGACGAAACCCTTGTCTCGTCTACTGCCCCAATTCTCGCCATCGGTGATCCATCGAGTCCGGGCAGCCCGGCGCCACAGTTTCGAGAAACAGCTCTCAGAAGTTCGGCGGCCAGGGTGTTGACGGCACAGGTACTGGCCACAAACGTGCTGCTACGGCTGAGAAACCTTGATGAACGCGGGTTGATACCTCGGCCTGGTAGAAAACGAAGACTGTACGGCCTGGTTATCTCAATTCTGCGAGCGGCGTGTGCCAATCAGCCAGATGCTGAGGCCTGTCGTGACCCGACTGAGCCCGCGCCATTCGACACCGTTCAGCAGAGCGTATAGCTGCCACCGCCATTATAAACCCGGACCGGCGGTGCCCCCACTGCCGGCAACCCGGACGCCCGGTTATTCTGCAGCAGAGCGCGCGGCGAGCTGCCGTTGGCAGACGGTTGTGGTCTGCACACCACAACCTACTGCTGATTCGTTTTCGATAGAGGGATCATTTTTCGCAGCGCAACGGTGCATCGGCAATGTTTGCGGCAGTCGTAATCGTCGCGCCCCCGACTCAAGGGATTTCGCGGTCGCCCAATGATACCGCGATCGCTGCACGAGCAATCTCTGTGCCCAGGCCTCCGCTCCAAAGAACCGAGCACAAACCGCCCCCACCCATCTCTCCTGCACTCTGCCGCTTGCCTCCCCACCTTCTCACTCCCTCGTGTTGCAACCCCGGCGCTCCTTCATTCCGCCGCCATGAGTCGCCGATCCAACCGCCGTCTATGAACATCCGCCCCACCATCTCTCTACCTCACCCCCGCCTCCGCCGGCGCCCACACCCCCGGTACGCTCTCCACACCGCACTGTCTATGCCTCTCCCCACCTCGATCTCCACCACCCGGACCGGCTGGATCGGGCAGACCAAATGTTCGGCACGCAAGCCCTACACATCTTGAACCTACCGGCCTCTGTTCACTATAGTACACGCAGCGTGCCGCGCAGCTCGCTGTAAAGGCCAAGTGCGCAGCGTGAGCCCAGAGTGCAAGCGCCGCAGAGAAGCTTCGCTACGCGCGGGTATCGTGCCCGTAGCGACGGCGGCGGTGCGGGTACGGCCCTGTGCCGTGGCAGCACGGCTGCAGCAATACGCAACAACAAGGAGCAACCGATGGACAACCGAAATTACCTTTTCACCTCCGAGTCGGTGGGTGAGGGGCATCCCGATAAGCTGGCAGATCAGATCTCAGACGCGGTACTCGATGCCTGTCTGCGCGATGATCCATCGTCGCGCGTCGCGTGCGAGACTTTTACCACTACCGGCATGGTGCTGGTCGGCGGCGAGATCACCACCAACACCTACGTCGATGTGCAGGAGGTGGCGCGCGGGGTTGCCAAGCGCATCGGTTACGATCGCCCGGAATACGGTCTGGACTACGAGAGCATGAGCGTGCTCAACGCCATTCACTCGCAGAGCCCCGACATCAGCCAGGGCGTTTCGGGAACCGGTCTCTATCACGGTCAGCAGGGCGCCGGTGACCAGGGCATGATGTTCGGTTTCGCCTGTACCGAAACACCCGAGCTGATGCCTGCGCCCATCACCTACGCGCATCAACTTCTGATGCACGCCGCGGCTATGCGCAAGAACGGCGATATCACCTGGCTGCGGCCTGATTCCAAGAGCCAGGTCACCATCGAGTACGATGGCTACAAGCCCACACGCATCAATGCGGTGGTCGTCAGCCACCAGCACGATGAAGTCATTGGCTACGAGGAACTCAAGCAGACAATCATCGCGCGTATCATTAGACCGGTGCTCGAGCCTACCGGCCTTCTGGATGACGCCACCATCTACTACATCAACCCCACCGGCCGCTTCGTGATCGGCGGTCCGCACGGAGACTCCGGCCTCACCGGCCGCAAGATCATCGTCGACACCTACGGTGGCATGGGCCGCCACGGAGGTGGCGCGTTCAGCGGCAAGGATCCCAGCAAGGTGGACCGCTCGGCAGCCTACATGGCGCGCTACGTCGCCAAGAATATCGTAGCCGCAGGTCTCGCCGAACGTTGCGAGGTCGAACTCGCCTACGCCATCGGCGTACCGTTCCCGGTTTCGATCATGGTCGATGCTTTTGGCACCTCCACGGTTCCAGTCGATCGGATCGAGAAAGCGGTCGGCAAGGTATTCGACCTGTCGCCGGCCGGCATCATCAAGACACTCGATCTACTCAATCCCATCTACCAGGAGACGGCCTGCTACGGCCACTTCGGCCGAGACAATTTCTCCTGGGAGCGCACCGATAAGGTTGAGGCGCTCAAGGCCGAAGCGGGCAAGTGACAACCCGCGCAGCGCGGTCTGCCCCCCGCGCGCTGCCCGCCGCGGCGCCGCACTCGCGGACCAGTTTCCCGCCGCGAGCACGGCCGCGAACTCTACTGCTGCTGCTGCCGCTGCTTCTACTTGGCGCAGCCCAACCACTGGTGACGCCGGCGTTCGAACAGTGGTACCGCCAGTACGACAAGCGCGTACTGCAGCCGCTTCCCGGAGCCGACATGGCCGATCTGGTCGGCAATCCGCGCGAAATAGACTTCGACGTACACAGTGATCCGGCCGAAGAGATCTACGCGGTCACTTTCGCCGATCTGCACGCCGTCTATCCGGTGAGTTTCGAGACCCTGCGCGACACTATCCTCGACCTCGACAGCCACAAGGATTTTGTGCCGCGCGTGGTTTCGAGCAATGCCGAACCCACCGGTGACGATCCGCCCAGCTGGCGCCAGCACGTCAGGCTGGAATTCCGGTTCCTCATATTCAGTGCCGATTACTCCTTTGATACCAGACACCTCGTTGCGCGCGATGACCATAAGGAGTTCACCCTGCTGTTCCGCATGGTAGAGAGTCACGATCGAATGCTCGCGGACTCCGGCGGCTCGTGGTACCTCAAGCGCGTGGACATCGATGGCACCGAACACACCTACGTGCGATACTTCAACCATGCGGCATTCGGCCGCCGCATCCTGGGCCTGCGCTTGGCGCTGCGCAACTTCGGCCTGCGCGACATAAAGTCCGTCATGGACGCTTACTACCAGGAAGCCCGCACCCGCACCCCCTAACGCTCCCACACCACTAAGCACCCTCGCACCGCCCTGTTCGCGGTCTACCCCGCCCTGCCCACACTCCTCACCGCTCTCGGACAGGGCCCCGCTCGCGCAACTTCCTTGAAAAATGGAAGACAGTCTTCCATTTTTCAAGTACAATACAGAGGCGACTCGTTCTTACCGCCGGCTGCCCACCACCTTCTGTCTCGCTCTGCCGCGCCCCGCCCTCGCTGGACACCATCATCAGTCGGTAGTATGTTGAGCCCAGGCATGACACAATCAGCGCTCCTGCCCCGCCGGCCAGCGCCCAACCAACCCCGCACCTCCGCCCACCGGCCATCTGGCCCACCGGCCAGCGTCCTCGCCCGCGTTTTCCTGCACGGCCTGGTGGTACTTGCCGCCGTATGGGGCACGCCGGCGCGACTTGAAGCGCTGGACCAATGGCACGATCGATATAACGAGCGCACCCTGCAGGCTGTCGATGACGCCGACTTTCCGGACCTGCTCTGCGATCCCACCGAGATCGACTTCGACGCCGTCGATGATCCCGCCGACGGCATCTACATCGAGACCTATGCCGACATCCACGCCGTATACCCGGTGAGCTTCGAGGCCCTGCGCGACACCATACTCGACCTCGACAGCCACAAGGATTTTGTGCCGCGCGTGGTCTCGAGCAACGCAGAGCCCACCGGAGACGACCCGCCCAGCTGGCGCCAGCACGTGGAGCTGGAGTTCAGCGTGGTGGTATTCAGCGCCGAGTACTCGTTCGAGACCGAGCATCTGGTTCCGCGAGACCACGACGATGAGCTGGTGCTGGTCTTTCGCATGGTCGAGAGCCACGACGACATGATTGCCGACACCGGCGGCTCGTGGTACCTCAAACGGATCGATGTCGACGGCAGCGAACACACCTACGTGCGCTACTTCAATCACGTGGCCTTCGGCGAGCACATCGTCGGTCTGCGCCTGGCACTGCGCAACCTCGGCCTGCAGGACGTCAAGTCGGTGATGAACTCTTACTACCAGGAAGCCGACGCCCGCGCCCGTTAGCACACCGGGCAGGGGCCACCGCCCCCCGCCCGCCCGCGCCCGCCGCCCCCTTGATACCGCGCCGCGGTCATGCTATCTTCGCCTGCGTTCCATGAAGACCGTCCGGTTGCGTCTGGTTTCTACGCTGTTGCTCACAACCCTATGCGGCGCGTTTGCGTGGCCGGTAGACTATCCGTTGGCAGTTGCTGACGGTGCCGACTTCAGCGCGCTGCTGCAGGACCCTTCAGAAATCAGTTTCACCGTTGACACCGCACCACCAGCCTCGGCATCCACCGCCAGCATCGGTGATCTGCACGCGGTCTACCCTGTACCCATCGATGCGTTGCGGCGCGTAGTTACCGACTACAACAGCTATCCCGAGTTCTCCCCGCGCGTCAGCCGCAGCCAGGCCACGCGCATCGGTGAGCAACCGTCCACCTGGCGCCAACGGCTGACGCTCTCGTTTCGAGTATTGTTTTTCGGTTCCGACTATGATTACTATCTGGAAGTTGTCGAACAGCCGCTTGGTCCTGACCGGTTTGCTATCTGTTACCGTATGGATGAGTCGCTGGATGGACGTCTATCGGACGTTGCCGGTTCGTGGTTCCTGCAGGCAGTGGAGATCGATGGCGAAGAGCACACCTACGTGCGCTACTTCAACAGTATCTACTTCGCTCAGGACCAGTTCGGCCTGCGCGTGGCGCTACGCAACCTCGGCGCGCGCGATTTGAAAATGGCCATGGATGCCTTTTATCAGGAAGCTGAAAGGAGAATGCGAGAATGATCCCAAAACAATCGGCGCTGCTCAGCGCCGCTCTGTGTGCGCTGTTGATGCCGCTGTCTTTGACCGCCCTGGAGTCAATCCAGCCGGCCGAGCTGCCCCAACCGCCGGACTACGGGGTAGAGGTAGATCCGGTTCCGGTTATCCTGAGCCCCTACATGGGCCTCTCGGCAACCCAGGACAAGCTCTTTGACGAAGTCGGCATGACCGCAGAATACAACTCGGGCCTGTTTCGCGTGTACTTCGATCTCTCGCT
>SKLB01000361.1 GCA_007123465.1 Spirochaetales bacterium | reverse complement strand
GATAGCACGCCGAGATCGCATCGCGAACAAGCCGGCCCTTGCTCGTGCCGCGCGCTGCCGCAAGTCGAGAGAGCTGCTCATTCGTTGCAGAATCCAGCTTGATGTGCAGGGTCGTATCGTGTGCCATATTGGCTCCTATATAGCCAAGTATATGGCCATGTATACCACATCAGATACATCTCGTCAAGCCGTTGCTTGACACGCCCTACTGGGAGATGGAGTGGACGCGCGAGGTGACCGCATCGCGAGCCTCGCGCAAGACGCCGGTAGCCTCTGCGGCGTCTCTACTCTTCACGACTCGCCGAAGGGGTTCACGAGCTCGACGCCGCAGTCAGCAAAGTGCGCGGTGTTTTGCGTAGCGACGGCAAGACCGTGGACCCGGGCGATCGACGCGATCTGTCCGTTGAGTGACGCCAGGGGTGTTCCGGCTTTGCGCCGATGAGCCATGAGGGTCCCATAGACGCGAGCCGCAGGCACGTCGAACGACACAATGTGCCCGTCGAACCCTCGTGACATAAGCTGCTCGAATCTCCTCTCGAGATCAAACCGGCGACCACCGTCGGGAAGAAGCCCGAGGCCGTCGCATTCATCCAATCGACGACGCGCACATCGGGTCGTGGTTTCATCACTTCGGAGATGACGTTGGTGTCGAGCAGTATCATGAATCGAATCGTGTGGGTTCGTACACTTCTCGCGGTGGAATCTCGAGTTCGACGCCGTGACGACCGAACAGAGAGAGTGCGAGTTCGCCCAGCCGGTCAGGCGCGCCGACGGCCGCTCGAAGGATTCGTCGAACCTCCTCTTCCATGGATACACCGTGCTGCGCCGCTCGCGTTCGCAGCCGCTCGTAGACTTGCTGGTCGATTCTGCGAACGCTCAGTCCCGCCATAGATGGCCTCCGACCTGAATGATGGCACGTGATAGCATTCTGGGCAAAGGCGTGTACCCGTTTCGCCGTATGACGCTGTTTGCGCCTCCGAAGACCGTCGCCACCAACCAGCAGTGTGCGTTGCGGCTCGAACGCATCCGTAAACGCATCAGAACCGGACTTCAGCCTGCTGCCGGTGACCTCACCGGCTTGACAGGCGATGGCAGCCATATTACCATTTCGCCATGCAGATTACCATTGACAGGTCAGGCAGGATCATTGTGCCCAAGCAGGTTCGCGATCGGTTTCACCTGATTGCAGGTACTGCTCTCGAGCTCGAGGTGGAGTCGGATGGAATTCGAATTCGCCCCGTCGACCAGGAGCCGTCGCTGCTACGCAAGCAGGGAGTGCTGATTCATCACGGGCCGGAGCCGGTGGATCTGGACATCGCGGATTTTGTCAATCGTGACCGGTCAAACCGTGACGCAGATCTTGTTGCCGAGGAACCACCCGAGTGACCGTGCTGTTTGACACCTCAGTTCTGGTCCCGGCACTCGTAGATCAGCTGGCAAACCATCCCGCCTGTTTTTCCGCGCTTATTAGCGGAACCTCCGGCAGTAATCGAGGCGTGTGCTCTACCCATGCGTTGGTTGAGTGTTATTCTGTCTTAACCTCTCTGCCCGTGCGGCGCCGGATTACCGCCCCGGACGCGCGGAGGCTTGTGGAGGAGAGTATCCTGCCGCGTTTCACGGTAGTTGCCCTCGATGCAGAGGACTACCGCAGCGCGATCCGCATAGTCGCCGAGTCGGGCCTGACCGGCGGCATCATCTACGATGCTCTGCACCTTGCAGCGGCGCGCAGAGAGGGATGTGATCGAATCTTGACGTACAACCTGCGTCACTTCAACGCACTGTGCCCGGCAGAGATCAGCGTCTCCGCTCCGTGAACTGCACTCTCTGCTCCGGCGTTCAGGTCGGCGCGCATTCCAGCTGTCATGACGCGGTGTTTGAGCTCAGCGGAGCCGGGCTTCTCGATCCATTTCTGGACACAAAAAAACGGTGTGCCTGGACGTCACAGCACACCGCTAAAAGACACCGTGAAGTAGCCTTTGCTGCTATTATCGGATTACCGGTGCGTCAACTTGAGGCTTTCCTTGCTGACAGACGCCTTTGCACTAATTTGACGGATTAATGTAATCTATCCTTCGCTTCTGAGCCAAAGCGTGCTATAATCAGGGCATATAGCATAGCTGTGGTCAACAATGCGCCTTCGTGCGCTACTCGATACGTGGCCGAGGATTATGCGCTCAAGACCAGTGCTCCGGAGGGACGGCGTGGCCAAGGCCCGCGTGGTTGAGATTAACGTGAATCATCAGTGGTGCAAGAGCTGCGGTATCTGTATCGAGTTCTGCCCCAGGGATGTGTTTGAGCCGGGAGAGCGCGATCGTGCCGAGCCGGTTCGCGTCAAGGAGTGCATCTCGTGCGAGCTGTGCGAGCGAATCTGCCCTGATCTGGCAATAACGTTGGTATACAACAATGGAAGCGGCAACCACAAGTGACCGCACGCTCTTTGTGCACGGCAATCAGGCGTGCGTAGAGGGTGCTCTGTACGCCGGAGTCTCGTTTTATGCGGGGTATCCGATTACTCCGTCGTCCGAGATTGCCGAAGAGATGAGTTCGCGCCTGCCGGCAAGCGGCGGCAAGTTTATTCAGATGGAAGACGAGATCTCATCGATGTGCGCCATAATCGGTGCGTCGTTGACCGGACGCAAGGCGATGACCGCCACCAGCGGCCCGGGCTTTTCGCTGATGCAGGAGGCGCTCGGTTACGCAATCATGGCCGAGATACCGTGTGTTATTGTCAACGTCATGCGCGGTGGACCGTCAACCGGCCTGCCGACCCAGGGCAGCCAGGGAGATGTGAACCAGGCGCGCTGGGGCACCCACGGTGATCACGCCATAATCGCGCTGACCGCTTCGTCGCATCAGGCCCTTTTCGAAACCACCGTGCGGGCCTTCAATCTGGCTGAGACCTGCCGCTCTCCGGTTATCGTGCTCTACGATGAGTTGCTGGCGCATATGCGCGAGCGGCTGATCCTGCCCGAGCCCGGTGATCTGCCGCTGGTGGAGCGGCTGCGTACGTTTGTTCCCGGTGGGGTGGACTATCACCCCTACCTGGCGCGCTCGGATGGCCGCCTGCCGATGTCGGATTTTGGTGGAGTCCATCGCTACAACGTGACCGGCCTGTTCCACGACATGTGGGGCTTCCCGTCTACCGACCCTACCGTAGTCCACGAACTGATGCACCATCTGCACGACAAAATCGTACAGCGCACCAATGAACTGGCCTCGTACTGCCAGTACGCTCTGGAAGACGCCGATACGGTTCTGATCTCCTACGGAACGCCGGCACGCTCGGCGATGCAGGTAGCCAGGAAGGGCAGGGAGAACGGTCACAGGGTGGGCGTGCTTGAGTTGGAAACGCTGTGGCCGTTTCCCGCGCAGCTGGTCAGGGATGCCTGCGCGAACGCGCGAGTGGTTATCGTTGTAGAGATGAATATGGGTCAGGTGCGCGACCAGGTTCGCGCCGCGGTGCGCGAACCGTCGCGCGTCTTCCTTGCCAACCGCGTAGACGGTGAGTTCATCAGGTCCAAGGACATCAGTACCGTTATCCGCCTGGTTGACGGACATGGAGTGTAGCAGTGGCGGTTGACAGCTATATCCGCAAACGGTTTTTCCCCCACATCTGGTGTCCGGGCTGCGGCCACGGAACGGTGCTGAACGCGCTGCTGCGTGCGATTGAAGCGCTCGGCTTGTCGAAGAACGAAATTGTGATGGTCTCCGGGATTGGCTGCTCGGCGCGAATCAGCGGCTACGTTGATGTTCACACGCTGCACACGCTGCACGGCAGAGCGCTGGCCTTCGCAACCGGTGTCAAACTCAGCCGGCCGGAACTCACCATACTGGTTCCCATGGGTGACGGTGATGCACTGGCGATCGGCGGCAACCATTTCCTGCACGCGGCGCGGCGCAATATCGACCTGACCGCAATTATTCTCAATAACCGTATCTACGGCATGACCGGCGGCCAGTTCTCGCCGCTGTCCGGCTGCGGAATCCAGGCCACTACCGCACCGTACTCCACCATCGATCACGCCTTTGACGTTGTAGAGCTTTCGCGTGCCGCCGGAGCCAGTTTTGTGGCGCGCACAACTACGTTCCACGTGCGCGAGCTGGAGAAGATGCTGATTCAGGCCATCAGCCATCGTGGATTCTCGGTTGTAGAGGTGCTCTCGCAGTGCCCAACGCATTTCGGGCGCCGCAACCAGGAAGGCAGCGCGGTCGACATGCTCAAGAAGATGAAGCAGGCCACGGTGCCGCTGAACTCCGGCAAGCTGGACCTGGACCCCGGCCTGATTCCGCGCGGTGTCTTTGTAGACAGCGACAAGCCCGAGTACTGCGAGCTCTACGCCGATCTGGTAGCCCGCAAGAGCGCCGATGACCAGGCAGAGAGTGTGGCAGCGGACGCCAGGAACGAGGTCTGAGATGCTCAAGATTATCCTATCCGGTGTTGGCGGCCAGGGGATCATAACCGCCGGAGTCATCATCGGTGAAGCAGTGGTGATTCACGAGGGCCGCTACGCGGTGCAGACTCAGTCGTACGGTGCAGAAGTACGCGGTGGCGTGGCTCGCACCGACCTCACCATAGACCACAGCGAGATCTACTATCCGCGCGTGGATCAGGCTCACGTGCTGGTGGCGCTGCACCAGGACTCCTACGTGCGCCTCAATCGACGCATCCGACCCGGGGGCATACTGGTTGTCGATGAGAGCCTGGTAACGCTCGACGCGCGCGTGGATGCACGCCAGTTCTCGCTGCCGATCGTCAGAACCGCCGAGGACGAGCTCAAGCGCCCGCAGGCAGCCAACATGTGCATGGTAGGGGCACTGGTCACTATGACCGGTGTGGCCGAACCTGAATCGGTGCGCAGCGCTATCGCCGCGCGCTTCGGCCCCGGACACCCCAATCTGGCAGCCTTTGACCGCGGACTCCAACTGGCCCCCGGCCGCGTACTGCACTCCTCGACGGTTTGAACTCGCGTCTATGATTCTCGGCTGCGCTGGCAGAGCTCGGTCAGTACGCCACCGGTGGACCTGGGGTGAATGAACGCAATCAGCGCCTCGGCGGCACCGTGGCGCGGCTTGTCATCGATCATGCGCACACCCTGGTCGCAGAGCTGCGCGATCTGCTGCCCGATGCTATCGGTGGCAAGAGCCAGGTGATGCAGCCCTTCGCCCTTGCGCTCCAGAAACACGGCAATCGGACTCTGGTCTGAGGTGGGCTCCAGCAGCTCAATGCGGCCGCTCTCCAGCTGGATCACCGCCACGCGTACCTGCTGGTCCTCGACTGTTTCGATCTCTACCGCGTTCAGACCGAGAGTATCGCGATAGAACCTCAGCTGTTCGTCGATCGACCGTACGGCAATTCCAATGTGATCGATACCCTGAATCATAGCTCACCTCCTGCTCGACTACGGGTCAGTTGCTGCAGTTTGTCACGGATGAAACGGTGCGGACCTCGGGAGTCAGAATCGAATTCGCGCAACAGCTGCTCGGGATCACCGGCAACGATGCCACGCTCTGCCAGCCAGTCTCTGAGCGCGGACTGCGCTATACGCTCGAGCGCGGCGGAACCGCGCTGCCTGCGGCGCAACGCCAGCTC
>SKLB01000187.1 GCA_007123465.1 Spirochaetales bacterium | reverse complement strand
TGGTGGCGTAGACGGTTCCTGCGGGCTGACGAGGTGACAGAGGGTCACGCAGAGCGGTGGCGCGGACCAGAGGGATGAGATCCGGCGCTGCTGGTGCTGAACAACATTTTCGGCACCACTTTCTGTTGTTTACATTTGGCATCGGATCGTTGACAATACCGGATTATGATACCGTTGCGTGACCACCTTCGCTCCAAGGGTTTTCCATTCTTCAACCTGGTATTGCTGGGGTTCAACGTGTTGGTGTTTGTACGCCAGTTGATGCTTCCCGAAGCAGCTGCGGTGGAGTTCACCCTGGAGTACGCGTTTATCGCCCAGCGCTTCCTGAGCAATCCGTTGCAGTGGTGGTACACCCCGTTTACTACGCTGTTTTTTCACGGCGGGTTTGTGCATTTTATCGGCAATATGCTTTTTCTGTTCATATTCGGTGATAACGTAGAAGATGCGCTCGGCCACGTGCGCTACCTGTTCTTCTATTTCTTTGCCGGCGCGCTGTCCCTGGCAGTCCAGCTGATTGTGATGCCAGATCTATCCACTCCGGTAATTGGTGCCTCAGGAGCAATCTCGGCGGTCCTCGGAGCATACCTTGTTCTGTTTCCGCTGGCGCGAGTCACCACGCTGATTCCAATCGGGATTTTTCTGATGCCCGCACGGCTTCCGGCGTTTGTTTTCCTGTTTGCCTGGGTTGCGCTGCAAGCGTTCTCGGGCTACTTCGCGGTGGTGGCCGGGCCTTTCGACAATGTAGCCTATTTTGCCCACATCGGCGGGTTCCTCTACGGGTTTGTCATAGCGCTGGCCGGCAGGCGCCGCTACCTCGAGAAGTTTCGCCGTCGCGGTGTCTACCGTGTGTACCGTTCACGCTGAGGCCGCAGGCGCTGCAAAGGGTATCTTCAGTTGAACATGGGTAGTGTCACCCTGCTGGAACATAGCAACACTTCCGTGGTGCAGCTCGGCGATTGCCTTGGTGATCGACAACCCAAGCCCGGATCCGCCGCCGTGGCGCCCGTTGCTGCCACGATACAATCGGTCGAACAGTTTCGGAATCTGGTCTTCGTCAACACGGCCGGTATTGCAGACCTCGAAGACAACCCGATTCTCCTCGTAACTGCGATACAGCCGCAGCTGCACTTCTCCACCGGATTGCACGTGCTGAAAGGCGTTCTGCAGCAGATTGCCTACCGCGCGCGATAGCAATCGCTCATCCGCGTTGAAGGTGCAAGGCGTGTGCTCGACGCTGAATCTGGCGTGGCTGCGCTGCGAGAAGACATCGAAGGTGCGCTCGATTGCTGCGGTGAAGCGGTCAGCGTGAATTGGCTGCAGCTCGAGGGTCATCTCGGGTGACTCCATGCGGTTCAGTTCTCGCAGCTCGTTTACCAGTCCTTCCAGCAGCAGCAGCTCTGAGAACAACGCCTGCATCCGTTGCGGTGTACTCTGGATGTAACCATCGTTGAGACCCTCAAACTGGGTCTTGAGGGCCGCGATCGGCGTCCGCAGGTCGTGCGCGACGTCTTCGGCCCACTGGCGACGCAGTTGCGATTCGTGCTGTAACTGCTGCTGCAGCTTCTGCGCAGACGTGGCAATTTCGTGAATCTCGCGCGCGCTCTGCTGCGGAAACCGTACATCTCGCACGCCGTGGCTGAGTTTCTGCAGACCTGCCCCAATAAGCCTGGCCTGCTGAGAGACGTGGCGCGAGAAGAGTAATGCTACCAGCAGCGCAAGCACAAACGCAACCAGAAGTCCGAGCGCAAGCGAGATCCCGATCGATCTCACAAAGCGACGGTTTGCAACGTCACTGAGAAAACCGAGCGTATTGGCTCGTAGAAACGCGATTGGTTGATCGCCGTCCAGCACAGCGCGCATCATCTCGCGCGACTGCTCCAGGCTTCGCAGGACATTGTCCACCGGCCTGCCGCCCTCGAGCAGCAGGTCTTCTCCGCCGTAGTAGAGGTAGATCGGATTGCGGTTGGGGTCGAGGATATAGACGTACTGGTTGTTGGTCAGAATCCCTGAGAGTGATTGCGCTACGGCTTCACGAGTCAGATTTCCGTCTCTTCTATACACCTGCTGCAGATGCGGTACGATCAGGTTCTGCAGGGCGTGCCGCCGGTAGATATTCCAGTCCTGGATTGAGCGGCGCATACCGAAGAGAAACACGCCGGCCACGACTACCAGAAGAATACACATTGAGGCAAGCAATACTACAAAGGTCTGTGAAAACAGCGTTTTCACCGCGGCTCCCCTACGAAGCGGTATCCGTAGCCGCGAACGGTCTCAATCCACTCAACGTCACCGAGCTTGGCACGCAGATTGGCTATGTGAGTATCGACGGTACGCTTGGGGCCCTCGTGGAGATACTCAAGGCACTCGGTTAGAATCACCTCGCGCGCCACAACCCTGCCACTGCGAAACGCCAGATAGCTCAATATCTCCCATTCGCTGCCGGTCAGCGAGAGCGGCTGGCCATCAAGGCTCGCTGAATGGCTCAAACCATCTATATGCAACTCGTGCCCTGATAGAGCCCAGTGGCCGCGATCACGCGCCGTGCTGGCGTCATCGCTGGTTCGCTTTAACAGGGCCTTGGCTCGCATCACCAGCTCTTTAGTGGAAAAAGGTTTCACCACGTAGTCGTCGCAGCCAATTTCGAAACCGGTGACGCGGTCGGATTCGCTTTCCTTAGCGGTCAGAAAGATGATCGGCACATCAGAGAACGACCGAATATCGCGCGCGAGCATAAACCCGTTGCCATCGGGCAACATCACATCCAGAATGATCAGATCGGGCTCATCGCGGCGCACCCGTTCCAGGACTCCCTCAGCTCCGCCAAACTCGCTGACCTCAAACTGTTCGATCTGTAGGTACTCACTGATTCCCTCGCGGATGAATTCATGGTCTTCTACCAGAAAGACTCGTGCCATTTGCGTTTAGCCCTGCCCGTAGTACACTATTACGCGCCGATGCGCGCGCTCTGTTGTCAAAACCGGACCGAATTGTGGTTTCTTGCGTTCACTGATCGTGCGCTCTATCCAGTTACCGCGCTCATCGTAGCGGTATTGATACAACACACGTCGTGTGAGTGTGCCGTCAAAGCGCGACTCGGTCTCCTCGGCGATATTTCCAAGTTCGTCGTAACGAATGCGCCGTACCGACAGCAGTGAACCGTCGCTGTCGCTTGTCCGTTCGCTGATCGGGCGACCTTGTGTATCGTAGGCGTAACGAACCTCCTGGTAGGTCTCTTTGACCTCATCCCGGTGCACTTCAAGGGCAAGCCTGCCGTCCTCGTCGTATTGTTCTTCTCCTTGCCTCAATATGCGTCCGTCGCTGTAGTACGTTGTCCAGAGCATGCGATTCTGCGCGGTGTCGTGTTCGTACTGCGTCCACCAGCGAGGAACCCCGCCGGGACCGTAGCGCGCACGCTCGAGCAGGTTTCCGTCGCTGTCGTAGGAATAGAGATCGGTGTAGTCCAGTTCTCCGGAGGCAGCGAAGACAACCTCTTGCTGCAGTGTGGTGTTCTGGTAGCGATACTCGTGGCGCCAGAGCGAATCTCCCGCCTGGTTGTACGCGGAAACCGTCTTCAGATTGCCGCGATCGTCGCGCTGGTAGCGTGTGTGGAGTTGAAAAGCGCCGTCTTCGGTGTAACTCTTGCGATCCTTGATTTGACCGCGCCTGTTGAACACGGCTTCTTCGCGCAGGATCGCTGCACTGTTAACATCGTAGAGTCGAACCGAATAAGGTTCACCGATCACCTCGAGCCCGCGTCGGATGAAGTCGCCCTCGGCGGACAAACCGGCGCTTGTGAGAAATAGCAGAGTGCAGAATCCAAGCAGTTTCATAGCCTGATCTCATGGTACTACAGCCCACGAACAGCGGCAAGCAGTCCATCAAACTTGACAGAATCTTGACATATCGCGGATATGCCGCAGATATGCCGGTGGTAGTATGTTAGTACACCAAAGAAGAGGAGGGTGTGAGATGAAAAAGCTGATTGTATTTACGGTTATCGCTTCTGCGTTGATGCTGGTGTTCGCCGCGTGTGAACCAATCGAAAACGGCGAACTGGAACCAATGGATCAGCCGATGGAAGAACCAATGGACGGTGACTTCTAACCATCCAAAGCTTCCATTGAAGCTGTATCGAGGCGGCCTGCGGGCCGCCTTTTTCTTTTTGCGCACATCGATGTATAATCGCGCGCATGATAGTGCTACTGTACCAGAAACCCAGCGACATCTGGCTGGAATTGCTGCATGACGCGGTATCGACGCACGCCGATGTCCAACTGCACTACGGCACCGAGGTGGAATCCTCGCTGATTGCTGCAGCCGAGGTTATCATCTGCAGCAAGCCCGATCGGCGGCTGCTGCAGCAGGCCTCGGCGCTGAAACTGTTGCTGGTGCCCATAGCCGGAATCACGCATTTGCCGCTCGATCTGATCGTGCAGCGCAAAATTCGCGTTGGCAACACTCACGGCAATGCCGATGTGGTAGCCGAGCGCACGCTGGCTCTGATCCTGGCATTCTACGGCAGGATCATTGAGTTTCATAACGATCTGCGCCAGCGGAAATGGCACGGATTCTGGAGTGGACAGGGCCTCGGTGACAGCTGGGAGTCAATTTACGACAAGCGCGTTGCCGTACTGGGGGCGGGGGCCATCGGAACAGCGGTGGCGCGGCTGCTGCGTGGTTTCAACTGCAACCTGACCGGATTCAGACGGCGGCCGGAGCACCGCGATGCGCCGGTCTTTGACCGGATTGTCTATGATCCGGACGAGGCGATTGCGGGTGCCGAGATTGTGGTGATTGCGTTGCCGGGTTCGCCAGAGACCGAAGGGTTGATCGATGCACGGCGGCTGGACGCTATGCGCGGTGCGCTGCTCGTCAACGTTGGGCGGGGACAGATCGTCGATGAGGAGGCGCTCTACAATGCCTGCCGCAGTGGCACGCTTCGCGGCGCGGCAATCGACACCTGGTATAGCTACCCCGAGCACGGAACCGTCTCGCCGCCGTCGCGCTTCCCGTTTGAAACGCTGGACAACGTGGTGCTCTCGCCCCATACCGCGGGCTACACCAGGCGTTCAGCGCTGCGCTCCACGCACGAGACCGTTGAGAACCTGCAGCGTTACCTGCGCAACGGTAGCCTGCTGCACGAGGCAGACCCGGCCGCTGCGTACTAGCGCGGTTATGTGCGCTGCGTCCTGCCCGCGCTGACCGCGAGCGCAATTGACGCCAGCTTGCTCTGGCGCGAATCCGCTCGGGATGTGAGTACAATTGGTGCTGACGCACCGGCTATGATGCCGGCGTTGGCTGCACTTGAGAAAAACACCAGTGCCTTGTACAGTATATTGCCCGCTTCGATGTCGGGCGTAATCAGGATATCGGCCCGGCCGGCAACCGGATCATCGATACCCTTCTGCCTGGCGGCGGCCGGGCTTATAGCGTTGTCGAGCGCCAGCGGCCCACTGATCACGCACCCGGGTATCTCACCGCTTTGATTCAGCTCGCGCAGCCGTTGTGCATCTACGGTTGCCGGCATCCTGGGGTTGACCTTCTCCTTGGCGCACAGCATCGCAACCGCCGGGTTAGGCGTACCGAGCATGTGTG
>SKLB01000006.1 GCA_007123465.1 Spirochaetales bacterium | reverse complement strand
TGTCATTTCGCAGTCCGGCGAAACCGCGGACACGCTCTACGCTATGCGCGAGTTGCAGCGCAAGGGTGCGCGCGTGCTGGGCATCTGTAACGTGGTTGGCTCAACCATTGCGCGCGAATCAGACGGCGGGGTCTACATTCACTCGGGGCCCGAGATCGCGGTAGCCTCGACCAAGGCGTTCACCAGCCAGCTGACCGCGCTCTACCTCTACACGCTGCTGATTGCACGCATGCGCGACATGTCCTGGGAGCAGGGGCTGAAGTTCATTGAAGCGCTGGAGTCGATACCTTCGCTGATCGAGTCGATCCTCGAACGCCACGCTGAAGTGGAGGCGCTTGCCCGCACGTACTGCGGAGCGCAGGATTTTCTGTTTCTGGGCCGTGGTATCAACTACCCGGTGGCGCTGGAGGGAGCGCTCAAGCTCAAGGAGATCTCCTACATCCACGCCGAAGGCTACAGCGCCGCCGAGATCAAACACGGGCCGATTGCGCTGATCAACGAGCAGACGCCGAGCCTCTTCATTGTGCCCGATGACGGTCTGCGCGAGAAGGTTATTTCGAACATGAAAGAGGTCAAGGCGCGCAAGGGGCCGGTGATTGCTCTGGCGGTGGATGGAGACCGCGAGGTTGCAGCAATTGCCGACGACGTCTTCTACGTGCCGCGTGCCGCCGACTACGTCTATCCGTTTGCGATGATGATTCCGTTGCAGCTGTTTGCCTACTACTGCGCGCTGGAACTGGGCCGTGATGTGGACCAACCGCGCAACCTGGCCAAGAGTGTCACGGTTGAGTAAGGCGGCGCTGCCTGAGCTGCACGAAGCGCGCTACTCGCGCGGTGGCGGCCAGCCGCCCTGATCCATGACTTCCAGCACCCGCAGCGCCAGCACGCGCGGCCAGGCCGGGTAGTCTTCAGCCGCGTCGGTCTCGTACGTGTCTATCAATTGATTGAACAGCCTGCGCGCGGTTTCCCAGTCATCCATCTTGTAGTGGATGAAGGCGATCTCGTAGCGAGCCTCGGCGATGTTGGTGCGGTCATCGGGAAAGCGCTCGAGAAAGGTCTCGTAGTACTGCAGCGCTACCTCGTAGCGTCCGGCGTCCAGCGCCTCCTGCCCGCGCTGAAAGATCTCGGCCTGGGTCAGGTCCTGGGGAATCTCCACCGGTCCGGTGCGGCACGCGGCCAGCAGGAGCAGCAGCACTGCGATAACGCCGTAGAATCTCATCGGTTGACTCATATCAGCTGCAGAATACCACAGCCGCGGTTGATCGACAACACTATCGGCTTGCGGTAGAATGCCGCCATGATTGCAACTATTGTCAACGCTCTGGCGGTGATCATCGGGTCGATGATCGGACTGCTGCTGCGCCGCGGTCTGGGAGACAACCTGAAAGAGGCGGTCTACGTCGGTATCGGGGTTGTGTCGCTGATCATCGGCATTTCGATGACCCTCGAGACTACGCGCATACTCTACCTGGCGCTGTCGCTGGTGCTCGGCGGTGTGATCGGCGAGATGCTCGGCATAGAAGACGCTATTCTGCGCCTGGGCGAGTTTCTCAAGCGCCGCTTTGCCGCGCGCCGTTCGGAGGGCCAGTTTGCCTACGGCTTTCTGACCGCCAGCGTTCTCTACTGCGTGGGAGCGCTGACAATTGTAGGCGCCTTCCGCGCCGGCGCCGAGGGCAATTACGAGCTGATTCTTACCAAGAGCGTCATGGACGGTTTCATGTCGATTCTGCTGGCCGGAGCGATGGGAATCGGGGTTGCATTCTCGGCGCTCACGATCCTGGTCTACCAGGGCGGCCTGACGCTGGCCGCCGGCGCGCTGCGCCCGCTGGTTACCACGCTGGTACTCTCGGAGATAACCGCGGCCGGCGGAGCGCTGGTGATCATGATCGGCATCAACCTGCTGGGACTGAAGAAGATCCGCACCGGGAACTTCTTCCCGGCGCTGCTGATCATACTGCTGTTTGTGGCGCTGGATCCGCTGCTGGGGCCGCTGTCCGGACTGTAGAGGCTCAGCCCCAGGCGATCAGCCCGGGCTGGAACGGGTGCACAAGCGACCGATGCTGCGGAATTACCCGCACCGTGTATCCCTGGCGGCCGGCGGCGCTGCAGGTTATCTGGCCGCGGTAGTGGTGGACGCCGTCATTGTGTTCAACCGGTTCCATCGCTGTGCGCTGCGGATTCACGATCTCGGATTGCGAGCTCACGCTGCCGTAGTAGAGCTCAACCAGCACCTCTTCAGGCTTGAGAGTTCCCAGCCGCACAGTGGCGTCCACGCTGATTGTGTCGCCAACGTGTAGCCCGGCGCTATCGGGGCGGACCACCGCGCGAACGCTGACATCGCCCCAGGCGTGCTGTACGCGCTGCAGATAGTCTGACACCTCCCTGGCCCGGGCAAAGCGGTTGCGCGACACCGCGGCGTAG
Organism: Spirochaetales bacterium; assembly: GCA_007123465.1. GTDB lineage: Bacteria > Spirochaetota > Spirochaetia > DSM-27196 > PWMO01 > PWMO01. The sequence continues at coordinate 15,555 of SKLB01000006.1, read as the reverse complement.
TTGTTGAGCGCCGGAAAATAGAAGCGCTCGGCGTACTCCACCAGCATGCGGTAGCTGGAAAACTGCCTGCCGATCTGCTGCATCGAGGCCTTCATCAGTGCAATCCACTCGCGCGGCAGTCCGTCCTGACCGCGGTTGTAGAAGCCGGGTATGATTTCGCGTTCCAGCAGGTCGTACAGGGCCTTGCTCTCGATCTCGTCCTGCATTTCAGGGTCGTCGTATTCCTCACCGTTGCCAATTGCCCAGCCGACCTGCGGCGCGTACGCTTCCGCCCACCAGCCGTCGAGCACCGAACAGTTGAGCACCCCATTGACGGCCGCTTTCATGCCGCTGGTACCGCTGGCTTCCAGTGGCCGCCGCGGTGTATTGAGCCACAGATCGCTGCCGGAGACCAGCTGTTTTGCCATAGCGATATCGTAGTTCTCAAGGAAGACTATCTTGCTGCGCACCTCGGGTTTGTTGGCAAAGTGCACTATCTCCTTGATCAGGTTCTTGCCGGCCAGATCGTGCGGATGTGCCTTGCCGGCAAAGATCAGCTGGACAGGCCGCTGGGGGTCCAACAGCAGCCTCATGAGCCGCTCGGGGTCGTGGAACAGCAGCGCGCCGCGCTTGTAGGTGGCAAAGCGACGTGCAAAACTGATGGTCAGCGTGGTTGGCGAGAGCGCTTCGGTGGCCTGCAGCAGTTGGTTGCCGATTATGCCGCGCCGCTCGAGCTGGCTGCGCAGCCGCTGGCGCGCAAAGGCAACCAGCCGTGACTTGCAGCGCTCGTGGGCGCGCCACAGCTCCTCGTCGGTGATGCGGTCCATGCGGTTCCAGACGTCCAGGTTGGTTGGTTCATCGACAAAGCGCGGGCCGAAGTAGCGGTCCAGCAGATCGACGATATCCTGCGCGGCGTAGCTGCGCACGTGAACGCCGTTGGTGATAGAGGAGATCGGCACCTCGTCCTGCGGCAGCCCGGGCCAGATAGTGTTCCACATATTGCGTGAAATCTGCCCGTGCAGCCGGCTGACCCCGTTATTGTAGGCCGAAAGCTTGAGCGCCAGCACGGTCATGCAGAAATGCTCGAGGTGGTCTGCGGGATTCTCGCGGCCGAGCGCCATAAATCCCTCGCGGCTGAGGCCGGTTCCGGCAATCAGGCTGTCGATGTAGTTGTGGATCAGCTCTACCGAGAAGCGCTCGTTGCCGGCGGGAACCGGCGTGTGCGTAGTGAAGATGTTGGACGGCTTGAGCGCCTCGATTGCCTGGTGCACCGAAAGCGTGTGCTGCTCGACCAGCTCGCGGATGCGCTCGATTCCCAGAAACGCCGAGTGCCCCTCGTTCATGTGCGTGACCGCCGGGTTGATACCCAGCGCGCGCAACGCGCGGATACCGCCGACACCCAGCAGAATCTCCTGGCGGATGCGGGTGTCCTTGGTGCCGCCGTAGAGCGATGCGGTGATGGTACGCAGCTCCGGCGCGTTGTCCTCGATGTTGGTGTCCAGCAGGTAGAGCGCCAGCCTGCCGACGTTGACCCGCCAGACGCGCGCGATGACCAGAGAATTGCCGATCTGCACGCTGATCCTGATGTCCTGGCCGCTCTTGTCGCGGCAGCGCTGCACCGGCATGCTGTACCAGTCGTTCTCGGGGTACGACTCCTGCTGGAAGCCATCGGCGTTGAGGTACTGCTGAAAGTAGCCCTGACGATAGAGCAGCCCTACGCCAACCAGCGGCAGTCCCAGGTCCGACGCGGTCTTCATGTGGTCACCGGAGAGCAAGCCGAGACCGCCGGAGTAGATCGGCAGGCTGACATCCATGCCGTACTCCATCGAGAAATAGGCCACTACGTCCTTGCCGCCGTCTTTGTACCAGGTCTCTCCATCGCGGTACCTGGTGAACTTCTGGTAGACCGAATTGAGCGCCGCCAGGTAGGAGTCATCCGAGGCCAGCTCCTTGAGCCGTTGTTGCGATACCATAGCCAGCGTCTGGACCGGATTCTGGCGCGATTCGAGCCACACATCGTAGTCAAGGCGCGTGAACAGTGCTACCGCATCGTAGTTCCAGCTGACCCACAGGTTGTGAGCCAGCTCGCTGAGCGGCTGCAGTGATCTGGGCAGTTTCGGGTTGACGGTGAATCTGATCACATTCATGGTAGCCAAAAAATAGCGTGCACCGTGGCCAGTGTCAACGCAACGGCCCTTTGTAACGGAACCTCAGGGAAGCAGTTCCCGCGCGATTCAGGAGATTCCTTCGGGATGATCGTCAACGATGCTGATCAACGAGCTCTTCTCGCCGGTGGCGTCCAGCTCGTCGATCTCGTTGATTGCCTGCAGCACGTTGGCTTCCCTGGCCGGGTGCAGCGTGATCACCACCGGCACAAAGTGCGGCTCCTGGTCGGCGCCGTTGTTCTCCGGCAGTTCGTCCTGCAGGATGCTGGCAATGCTGATCCCGTGTTCACCCAGAATTGACGCGATTCTGGCCAGTGCCCCGGGGGTATCGTCAACCATGGTGCGGATGTAGTAGCGGCTGTAGGTCTCGGCTACCGCTATCAGGTCGGCCGGCGGGTTCCGGTCCGGCCAGAAGGTAAACCGATCGAAGAACACCTGGTAGGTGCCCGAGGCTACCGCGATGATATCGGACACCACCGCCGCCGCGGTTGGCGATCCGCCGGCGCCGCGTCCGTAGTACATCGTGTGCCCGGTGGTGTGTCCGTAGACACTGACGGCATTGAACGGTCCCGAGACCCACGCCAGCGCGTGTTCGCGCGAGATGAAAACCGGGCGCACGCGCAGCGAGACCCCTTCGCCTACGCGGGTGGCAATTGCCAGCAGCTTGACCACGTAGCCGAGCGTGTCGGCGTACATCACGTCTTCCTGCTGCAGGTTGTCGATGCCCTCAACCGGGATCTGATCGAAATCGACCTGGATGCCGAACGCCATTGCGCCCATGATGGCGATCTTGTGCGCCGAGTCGGCCCCGCCGACATCCAGCGTAGGATCGGCCTCGGCCAGCCCCTTGGACTGCGCCGCCCACAGCGCTTCCTCGTAGCTCTCCTCTTTATCGATCATCTCGGTGAGAATGTAGTTGCAGGTGCCATTGACAATGCCGTAGATAGCGTCGATTGAATTGGCCGCGAGGCCGTCGTAGAGTGCGCGGATAATCGGGATGCCGCCGCCCACCGCGGCCTCAAACGCCAGCGAAACACCGTTCTCGCGCGCGATAGCCATCAGCTCGGCGCCGTGGTGCGCCAGCAGCGCTTTGTTGGCGCTTACCACGTGCTTGCCGGCGCGCAGCGCCTGCTCGGTAATCTCGCGCGCCTTGGTGATGCCGCCAACCAGTTCGATTACAATGCGCACCTCGTCATCTTCCAGCGCGTGATCGAGGTTGGTCTCAAACAGGGTATCGTCGAGCTGCAGATTCTTGGCGTAGGTGAAGACCCGGTCAACGATGTACTTCAGCCGCAGGCGGCTGCCGGTCTTGCTCTGCAGCAGATCGCGATCGCGCAACAGAATTTCGCAGACCGCTCCACCCACTGTTCCGCATCCAATTACCGCAATTGTGGTGTCTTGGGTCTTTTTCATGGCAGGTAAACCGTGGCGCTGAACATGGTAGGCCATGGTATGCCGCGGGTTGACGCAGTGTCAAGCTGAGGGCTCCGTCTGAGCACTCAGCGCGGGAGCTTGGAGCGCACTGCGGTTCTCTGCTATGCTTGGTCACTATGCAGATGGAGAGGGTCGCTACGCTGGTGCAACGCGTTGGCCCGCTGGACATCTTTGACCAGACACGCCTGCCTCCCGACCAGCTTATCCGACAGGGGCTGACCGCCGTGCTGGCCCTGGCCCCGTTGCATGACAGCGCCGCCGGTGCCACCGACGCCGCTGAGGCGCAGCTGCTGTGGGGTGGCCCAATCGTGCGCCGTGCCGCCGAGATCGGCGTGGGTGAGCTGCCGGCGCGCCGCCTGGGACCGCTCGGCCACCGCGACGCGCTGATGCTGGCGCTGCGCATGGAGGCGCGCGCCGGAGGCTACAGCTGGAGCGAGCGCGAAGCGATCCACCGCTACGCCGGCGAGCACCGGGTTGCGCTTGACACCGAGCTGTCGCAGCTGGTGACCGCCGCGCAGACGTTTGCCGAGAGCATGGAGCGCTACCTGGCACTGGCGCCGATCTGGCGCCGGGCGGTGGAGGCGGGGGCGGTGGATGTGCGCACCGCCGAGCTGTGCGGTGCGTTGCCGCCTGCGGTGCTCGATACGGTCAGCGGCGCCGGGCGCAGGCTGTCGTTCAGTAACCGGCGGCTGGTGCTGACGTGGCTCAGTGAGCTCTGCGGCCGCGACGGGCTGCACGAGCCGGCGGCGGTTGAGCTGGCGCAGAACGTCATGCAGAGCGCGGACCCGCTGGATGCGCTGCGCCGGCTGCGCTACCCGCGCCTCTCGGCGATGGAAGACCGCTTCGCAGCGCTACAGAGACGGCTGACTCAGGGAACCCCGCTGGAGCTCAAAGCGCCGCCGGAGTTTGAGGGGGCCGGCTACGAGGTGCAGCTGACGCTGCGCTCGCGCGATGATCTGGCGCGCGCAATCGAGGCGCTGCAGCGGATGCAGGAAGAAAGCGATGAACTCTTCGAGCTACTATAGGAATAACATCGCCGCTGTCTATATCGATGCCAACGCGCTGCAGCTGGAGCCGGTTCAGCGCGCGATTTCAAAGCTGACGCACGTGCGGCCGCAGACGGTGACCTCGGTGGCGGAGATCCCCGCGGCTCAGCGCAATCTGCGCACGCTCTACGTGACCTCGTTCCGCGGCGCAGCGCTATCGGCCTGTCCGGGTACGCGGGTGCATCGCTGCTGCAACTACCACACCGTTGACCTCTACGCCGGCTGCCCGCTGGGCTGCAGTTACTGCATTATGCAGAGCTACCTCGAGCGCTCTGCGGTCACCGTTTACGCTGATCCCTCACCGGCAATTACCGCAATCCGGGCGCAGGCGCTGGCCGCCCCCGAGGTTCCGCTGCGCGTTGGCAGCGGCGAAACCGGTGACTCGCTGCTGCTGGATCCGCTTTTTGAGATCACGCGTCGCTACATCAGCGAGCTTGCCGATCTGCCCAACGTCCACTTTGAGGCCAAGACCAAGACCGACTTTGTCGATCATCTGCTGGATCTCGAGCCCAAAGGCAACGCGGTGATCGGTTTCTCGGTCAACGCGCGGCAATTTGCCGTGGAGGAGGGGGCCTCGGCAACGCTGGCGCAGAGACTGGACGCGGCACGCCGCGCTGCGCGCGGCGGCTACCGGGTGGCGTTTCACTTTGATCCGATGTTCCGCAGCGGCAGCTCCGACGGCAGCCCCGCGGCTGCGGCGTATCGCGATGTGGCGCGCCGGATTGCCGCGGCGGTTGACGCTGGCCGGATTGCCTGGATCAGCCTGGGTACGCTGCGCTACACGCCGGCGCTCAAGGCGCAGATCAAGCGGCCCTACATCCACGACGAGTTCGTCGGCTGTGCCGACGGCAAGTTCCGCTACATTCAGCGCGAGCGGGTGGCGCTCTACCGCAGCGTTGTAGCAGCGCTGCAGCAGTATTTGTGCCCGCAGCCGCCGATATATCTGTGTATGGAGAGCGACACGGTCTGGCAGCGCGTGTTTGGTTGGCTGCCGCAGCAGATCAACGAGCTGGAAGCGCTGTTTGCCGGCGCCCCGCTGCGGGGGGAGAGTGTATGAACAAGCAGATTTGCGCGCTTGCAGCGTGTGTGCTGCTGGGTAGCGCGGTGCTGTACGCGGCACCGCTGCTGCGGCCGGTGGGACACGTGGTCTATCTCAGCGGCGATCCGTCCGCGGTGCGCGCTGCGCGTCCGTTATGGCTTGGCATAGGGCTTGGTCTGCGGGTGCAGCCGTTTGACTTCTTTCAGACCGGCGCCGATGAGCTGATAGAGATACAGACCGAGGATCACATCGGCGTGCGCGCCATGCTGCGTATCCAGCCACACAGCGCGGTATACCTGGAAGTACCCGGTAACACCGAGCCGCCGAGCCACGCGCTGCGGCTGCTCTCGGGGGCGGTCTCGGTGCGGATGCGCGACGCGGATCCGCGCGCGCGGCTGGAAGTGCTGACCGCGGGGCCGGAGGTCAGCGCGGCCGGCGCCGACTACGACGTAACGCTTGCGCTGGACGGCGGGGTGCTGGTAACCGTCTCCTACGGTACCGCGCGCGTTGCTGATCCGCGCGGCCGGGTGCTGTTTGCCGATGCCGAGCGCGCGGTGGAGTACCGTCCGGACGGGACGTTCCGCACCGTTGCGATGTCCATCGGGCGCGCCGATCGGTTCCGCTCGGTCTGGCGTGATCAGATCGAATCCGATTTTGCCTTTGATGCCATCGATACCTACCGCCGTTACGCCGATGGTTACCTCGATCAGCTGCCGCGGTTTGATGCCGCCTATCGTCAGTTAATGGATCAGCGTCATATCCTGGATCGCTGGATGGAGAATGACCGCCAGGGGCGTGACCCGCGGCGTCAGAGCGAGGTCACCGAGGCCGAGGTGCGTGAACTCGGTCCGACCCTGGATCAGGCGTACGAGGCCCTGCTGCCGTTTGAGGCTAACTGGTACCGGCTGCAGCGGCTGGCGCGGTATGCCGACGCCGGTGTGGGGCCGCTGGACCGGGCCGTGGGTGAGCGGCTGAGCGTTGCCGAGTTCTTTGAGCGTCTTGGCCGCGAGGGTCGCATTGTGGAAGACCAGATGCACACCGTGCGCTACGCTATCCGTCTCTACCGGCAGCAGAGCGCGGCACTTCTCAGAACAGAGTAACGTCGCCGCCCTGCTTTGCTTGCTGTTCTTTGCGCAGTTGTTCCAGGTAGGTCTCTTCTTCGCGCTCAACGTCTACAATCAGCTGGCCGGTGATACGCTTCATCAGCACGCGAAAGGTCCGCGGAAAGAGAAAGATCTTGCGCGCCACGGTACCGCCGACATCCGAAGACTCGACCGGGATCTTTTCCAGCGCCAGGTATTCCATCGCAAACTTGATGTTGCTCTGCGGCACCGTGCCGCCGCCGGGAACCGATGTCCGCAGCACGTGCGCACCACCAAATACCTTGGCAACCAGGTCGCTGCGACGGGTACCGAGTTTCATCATCTGGTTGATCAACAGCTCCATGGCGTACATGCCGTACTTGCCGGTTTCGCTGGCTACCACGTCGCTCTGCTGGTTCAGCGAGCCCGGCAGCATGAAGTGATTCAGCCCGCCAACGGAGTTACGGCGATCGTAGAAGGCAACCGCTATGCAGCTGCCCAGGACGGTTGAGATGAGAATGTCATCACCGGTGGCAAAATACTCGCCGGGATGCAGAATCGCTACGTCCCGGGCAAACCGGTTATTGAAGTGACGGTACATGACGGCTGTTGCACTCTGCTACGGGGTTGCAATCAGAACAGCGTGACATCGCCTGACTCCGCGCCCTGCTCAACGGCAAAACCGCCGAGCTCGCCGGCCTTCTTCTTGTGGGTAAAAATAGTGAAGCGCTGGATCATCTTCTGCAGCCGTTCGCTGCCGATTGACCACTGTTCCTGACCGATCTCCTGCAGCAGTGGACGCATGCGGACCTCCGCAGCTGAGGTGATCTCGGAAAGCTTGTGCTTGATCAGTTCGATATCGTCTATCAACTGCTGCAGACGCTCGAGGTCGGCGTGGGTCTGGGTGAACAGCGAAAGAAAGCGCCTGGTGAACAGCGAGTATCCGGAGAGTGAGTCCGAGAACTGGTTGTTGGCCTGGAACAGCGTCTGGTACTGCTTCTGAATCGAGACGCAGAAGTCGCTGACAAAGCGCTCCTCCTGCTGCGCCACGCTTTGAAACTCGCTGACCGTGCGGCTGACCGACTCGATGAACTCTTTGGTGATTCCCAGTGCGGACTCCACGTCGCGATCGATCTTACCGGTCAGTTCGGTCATCTGCTCGACGGTGCCGCCCATGCGCTGCAGCACCTCCTGTTTTGAGACCTCGATCCTGGAGGCAATATCGATGCTGTGAAAGCGAGTGATCAGGTTGCCGAACGCACGAAAATCCTCCTCCAGAACCCGCACATCCTTCATCAGTGCGGCGCTCTGGTCTGCGATCTGCTGTTTCTTGCGCTGCGAGGTTGCCAGATCCTCCAGCAGCGATTCCAGCAGCGATGACGCGTTGCGAAACACCGTCTGCAGCGACTGCGGAGAGTTGTCACTCAAGAGCGAGGACACAAATTGATCGCGCTGTTGTTCGACATCGGCAATGATGCTCTGGGCTTCGGAGGCTTGTTGTTGGAACAGCGTCAGGCTGCGCCTGATGTCGCTGCGCACATCGTCCAGTACGTTGGAACACAGCTCCGGCAATTGTTTGAAGAACGCCAGCTCGTCCAGCATTGCCTGGCGTGAGTCAAGCTCGTCGATGTCGTGTACCTGGTTGAGCGAGATAATCACGTGCTCCACCGACTGCTTGATGATGTCCTGAATCTGGATCTCTTCCATGATCGCGCGCAGCGGCTCTTCGACCTTCATCGAGCTTTCGCGAATCGATGACATTGTAGCGGCAACCGTCTGAATGCCGTGGTGCAGCTCATCAAAGCTGTCCGCGAGCTTCTGCCGGAACCCGCTGAACAACTCATCCTGGAAGCGCTTGGCTTCACTGAGTGAGCCGCGAAACTCGACAAACGCACCACGCAAGCGCTCGCCGCGTTCGGTGATATCTTCGGTCAGGCTGATAGTCTGCGCCGATAACCGTTTGAGTTCCTCGGTGATGTAGGAGAACGCTAAACCGGAGCGGCCGGCCTTGAGCGCAACGGTCATGGCGTTGAGCGACACCAGCTCCATCTCGATCGAGTCTTCCTTGATCTCGGCTATCTGACGCTCGAGATCGGACAGGCGCCGGATACCGCCGTCCAGCTGTTCAAAGAGCTGGTCATCGGTCTGGTGCATGCGGGCAAAGGTATCGCTGCCTTCGCTGATCATGCGCCGCGTTGTGGATATCTCCGCTGCAATACCGGCGCCGGAATCTTCCGTGTGGGAGTGATGCCCCTGCACCGACCGGGCTAGCTCGGCCGAACGCGTCAGTCCTGCGGTCATCTCCGTGAGCAACTGTGGACACTGCTGTGCCAGGCGCAGAAAAATTTCCTCAGTATGTTCTACCAGCCGATTGAGAGTATTGATCAGTTCATCGCGCATCGAGTTCTGCAGTGTGCCCATTTTCTCTATCGACATCATAATGCGCATCCACTCAAATTACAATACAAAGTATGAAATGAACCGCTACACCGGAACAAAAAAAAGCCGGGTGCATACCCGGCTTTGGTGGCAGACAACCGCCAACGGTCAGGCCTTGGCGCCGGCCTCTACCGAGAGCGCCTGTTCGGTCTCGATGTCGAACAGGATCATCTTGCTCATCTCCATTACAAAGCGCACTTCATCGCCAACCGCAGGATTGATATCCGGTTTTACGCGCGCCACAAAGGTGTGTGTTCCGGTGTTGGCGAAGATGTGAGTCTCGGCGCCCAGCGGCTCTACAACCTCAACATTGGCTTTGACGCACTCGCCGTCCTTGGCGTTGGGCTGGTGGTGCAGATCTTCCGGGCGAATGCCGAGCACCATCTCCTTGCCGACGTAACCGCGCGCGACTTCTTCCTGTTTGCCGGTGATGTGCAGCTTGAAGTTGGCTTCTTCGGCAAAATACTTTCCGCCTTCTTCGGTGATCTTGACCGACATGAAGTTCATAGCCGGCGAGCCGATGAACCCGGCTACAAAGCGGTTGACCGGGAAATTGTAGAGCGTCAGCGGGTCACCGATCTGCTGAATCAGGCCGTCCTTCATAACCACGATCTTGTCCCCCATGGTCATAGCCTCTACCTGGTCGTGCGTGACGTAGACCATGGTGGCCTGCAGCCGATTGTGCAGACTGGATATTTCCGCGCGCATCTGCACGCGCAGCTTGGCGTCCAGGTTTGAAAGCGGTTCATCGAACAGGAATACTTTTGGCTTGCGCACGATAGCGCGGCCTACGGCTACGCGCTGGCGCTGCCCACCCGAAAGCGCCTTGGGCTTACGCTCGAGCAGCTGGCCGATATCGAGGATCTTGGCCGCTTCATCAACGCGTGCCTTGATCTCTTCTTTGCGGAACTTGCGGATCTTGAGTCCAAACGCCATGTTGTCGTACACGGTCATGTGCGGATAGAGCGCGTAGTTCTGGAAAACCATCGCGATATCACGATCCTTGGGCGGGATATCGTTGACGATCTTGCCGTCAATCGAGAGCTCCCCGCCGGTGATGTCCTCCAGACCGGCGATCATACGCAGGGTGGTGGTCTTGCCGCAGCCGGACGGGCCGACCAGAACGACAAATTCTTTGTCCTCGACGGTGATGTTTGCGTCTTTGACCGCGGTGACATTACCGTCGTAGACCTTGGTGATGGACTTGAGTTCAACTGTTGCCATTGAAAAGAACCTCCGAGTGTGGGTTTATCTTATGAAAACTATACTAAACTGCAGCGGTCAATATGTCAATTGTATTCTCTGCTGGTGCTGGTGCTGGTACGCGGCGCTCGACCTGTGCTAAGCTGTCAGACGAGGGGTCCCGGCATGCAGACCAGGCAGCACGTGTATACGCATGGTTACGAATCTCCTATCGGTGATCTGAGCCTTGCGGTGGACAAGAGCGGACGAGTGTTGAGCATCACGCTCGGTGGAGCGCGCAATTGGGAACCGGGCTGGATTGTGGAAGAGAACAAGTACGCATGCGGTGAGCTGGAGTATCAGCTGGATCGCTATTTCTGCGGCGAGCTGCGCGAGTTCACGTTGCGGCTGCGGCTCGAGGGCACGCCGTTCCAGCGCGCGGTGTGGAGCAGACTGCTGAAGATAGAGTACGGCTCCACCGTGACCTACGGCGAGATAGCGCGCAAGATAGGTCGCCGCGAGGCGGCGCGTGCGGTTGGCAATGCGGTAGCCCGTAACCCGATACCGCTGCTGGTGCCGTGCCACCGGGTGGTACCGGCGTGCGGCGGGACCGGCAACTACGCACTGCGCACACTGGCGGACGGCAGCGGCGCCGAGAGCAAGCGAATGCTGCTCTCGCTCGAGGGTGCTCTGACGCAGCGGCTCTTCACTTTTTCGCGTATATCTGCATGAGCTGTACGAAGTAGTGCACTTTCTTGTACATCTCGACCATGCGCTGCTTCAACGGCTCTTCTGACATGCCGTCAAGCTGTTTCCAGTTCATGATTACTTCGTGCTCGTGGCGGTCGTAGTCTTCGATGGCCGCTTTGAGGTGTTTGGCCAGCACTATCAGGTTCTGCCCGGCGTCGTTGATCATCGCTTTGGCGCGGTCATTGACCTCGCCGAGTAACTGCCGCAGCTGATTGGCGCTGGTCTTGTCCCGGTCCACAATCCGGCCCATGGCTTTTTTCAATTTGGCGCCGATCTCACCTTCGTCTGCAAGCGCATCGTCAAACTCCACAATCTGGTCGGCAATTGCCAGTAACTGGTGGAACGCCTCGGAGAGGTTCTGCGATGTTATGTTGGTGGACCACTGGCCGCGGACAAGCAGGATATCGCGCACCACCTCACGCACATCGCGCTTGAAGTAGTCCAGCAGAAACGCCTTGAGGTAGTTGATAGCCTCGGTGTGGATGAAGCCGGCCAGCATGCGTTTGGAGTAGACCAGGTTTGCCTTCTCGGTGTAGTTCCTGGTACGCGCTACCGCGGTGGTGCCGAAGACCGCCTGAGACAGGCGGTCGATTCTGCGCTTGCGCCGCTCGCCGGATATCTTCTGCAGCGTGGCCTCGGCGGTGGTCCTGGCACGGTTGAGGTAGGATTCCACGATACGCTCGCGCGGTAACTGGATCACCGGCTTGTAGTGCGGATCGCCGTCAATGTGCTGCACGATGTAAACCAGTACGTTACTCTTGCGTAAGCCCTCCAGCGTTGAGAGCACTCTACTCCACGCCGGCCGCGCAACCATGTCAACGCCGCGATACGAGTTCAGCACGTCAAACACCGTGTCCCAGTTGCCCTTGGTGTCAATCGCGTAGGCCACCTCGATGAAATCCTTCAGGTCTTCACCGACGTAGTCACCGTTAATCGCTTCGAATTTGGGCTTGATGCTGAAGTTGTTCTCCTGGATCGACGCGTCGAACTTCTTTAGCACGAAGTAGTAATCGAAACGGACCAGATTGACGAACGTTCGCAGGCGGTTGTAGGTGTCGTTGATTTCCTTGACGGTGGCGCTGTCAAACGAAGAGAAGAACTGCACCATGGTGTCCTTCAGCGTTGAGGCCAGCTCCTTTGGTTCCAGCGTGTCGGCCAGCGCGCGGATCTTATCTTCGCTGAAGTTCTGTTTGAGCTGTTTCTGTTCTTCGGTCAGATAGGATTCAACCACGATGTCGCGCAGACCGGAGGATTCGTCGGCGTGTTGCAGCAGGTGCTGCGCCGGCCCGACTACCTGGTAGATGTCGAAGAAGAGCTTGCCCATAGCCGGCTGTGCCTGCTGCCCCTTTGGTTTGTAGAGCCGCTGGCGTGACTTGGAAAGCGACTTGCCGAGCTGCTTGAGCAGGCGCTTCTTCTCGCGTTCGGGATCGTTATTGCCCAGAAAGACGGACAGCAGTTTCTCGAGCAAGCCCGGCGCCTGGTCACTGTTGTGTGGGGGTGTGGATTCTGAATCGATCCCGTCAAGCGACGTTCGCCCAGCCATGGCGATACCTTACGGGAAAAGGTATCCCGCTGTCAACGAAGCACCGCTTGCCGCGCCGGAGCGCAACCGATATGATACGGCTATGCATGCACTTGCCCAGGAACTAAACGCCGTACTCGAGCCGACGATCTGCTATCGCGCGCTGTCGGACTTTGGCCGCCGGATCTATTTCCCCAAGGGAATTGTAGCTCAGAGCGCGGAGGCCAACCAGAACTGCAGCACCTTCAACGCTACCGCCGGTATGGCTTTCAAAGACGGTGAGCCGATGGCGCTGCCCTCAATAGCGCACTACCTCAACGATCTCAGCGGCAGAGAGAGCGTTGCCTACGCCCCTACCGGCGGCGTTGCAGCGCTGCGCAGCACCTGGCTCAGCCAGATCCGGCGCAAGAATCCCAGCCTGGGCGATACGCCGATCTCTACCCCGGTGGTGACTCCGGGTTTAACTGCCGGTGTAGCGCAGGCCGCGGACCTGTTTGTCAACGCCGGCGATGTTATCTTGATTCCCGATATGTTCTGGGGAAACTATCGACTGATGTTTGAGGAGCGTTACGGCGCACGTATTGTGACCTTCCGTTTCTTCGATGATCAGATGAACCTGAACCTTCCTGCGCTGGAGCAGGCGCTGGCGGGACGCAGCGGTAAGGTGCTGATTCTGCTCAACTTTCCCAACAATCCTACCGGATACTCGCCCACGCGAGAGCAGGCGCAGGCGCTGGCCGCCATGGTTACGCGCTACGCCGAGGCGGGTAACGAGGCGGTGGTCATAACCGATGACGCCTATTTTGGGCTGTTCTACGAGCCGGAAGTCTACAGCGAGTCACTGTTCTCCGTGCTGGCCGGGGCCCACGAGAACCTGCTGGCAGTCAAGGTAGACGGTGCCACCAAGGAAGACTTTGTCTGGGGCTTCCGCATCGGCTTTCTGACCTTTGGCGCGCGCGGTGTGACCCCCGAGCAGTACGTGGCGCTGGAGAAGAAGCTTGCCGGGTCGCTGCGTTCGGTTATCTCAAACTCAACCAACCTCGGCCAGCATATTCTGCTCAAAGCGCTGCAGAGTCCGGCCTACGCAGCCGAGAAGGCTGCGTTTCGCGCGCTGCTCGAGGCGCGCTACCACAGGATCAAAGAGATTCTGGCCGAGCGCACCAGCGGGGCTCCGCTGCAGGAGCTGCCGTTCAACTCGGGCTACTTCATGACCTTCAAATGCAACAATATCAGCGCCGAGCAGCTGCGCAAGGTTCTGCTCGGCGAGAAGGTCGGTACAATTGCGATTGGCGGTGACTACCTGCGGCTGGCCTATTCCGCGGTCGATCTGGAGAATCTGGATGAGTTCATGGCCACGGTATTTGAGGCGGCGGATAAACTGAACATGAGCTGACTGAACACGAGCTGAGCGCGGCTACTTGGGCACCAGGTAGCGGCCGAGCTCCTGCAGCTCCTTGACGCGCGCGTAGGCCGGCTGGCTGGCGCGGTGATGCGCCCGGTCTATGTCAACCACCTTCTGGTAGAGCTTGTCGATCATATCGGCCAGAATACTCAAATTCGAGGCGAAGTTGTTGACCGACATCTCGCGCAGAACGCGGTCGTTGCCGCTCAGGGTTATTCCGCTCGGGCTGCCCTGGCGCGCCAGTAATGCGCGCAGGTGGGGCTGCAGCTCGCGGCGCGCGTGATAGACAAAGCGTGCCATCGCCAGGATGCGGTCGTAGAGCTCATCGAAGTGGTACCCCTGCAGCCGGTAGTACTCCGATTTCTCGGTCAACTGCTCGATCAGGTTCCAGGTTGTGCGGTCCAGGGTCAACGTCATTACCGCCTGGCGCAGGTAGCGGTTGTTGAGGTTGGCGCGGAAGTGGTTACCCAACGCATCGATCATGGCAAAAACGTCTTCTTCTTTAACCTGCATATGGTGCTCTGGACGCGAGTATAGCACAAGGCGTGTTGACAATGAACACGGCCAGACAATAAGATCCGGTGTTGTATGAACAGCCGCCGGCAACGCTTTGTAATCCTGATCAGTGCAAGTGCCATTCTGTTTTCCGGCTGCGTTCAACGACACACGCCGACGGTTGTGTTGTGGTCTCACCGCGTAGACGTTGCGGCTATTGTGGAGCTGTACAACGCCGAGCAACGCGAGTTCAAGATAGAGATGCGGCACGTGCCCGATCCAGCTACCGCGATTACCGAAGACTCCGTTCCCCCCGACGTCATTATCTCAGATGCTGTTGCCAACCAGGAACTGGGCAGCTACTTTGCGCCGCTCGGCAGCCTGGTGGATCGCGCTCCGGTTGCCAACACCGTCTTCTACCAGGACTTGCTGCGAGGCGGCCACATCGACGGCCGCCAGCGGCTGCTGCCGCTCTCTTTCGATCTGCCGGCGGTGATCTTCCACCGTCACAGCCGCAATGAAGATCTGGCCGAGTTCTCATTGCACGTGGACGATATCCGTTCCGGAGCAACCGAGTTCAACACACTGAACAACGGGCGCTTCACGCGCATGGGACTCTCGCCGCGCTGGAATACCGAATTCCTCTACACGCTGGCTGCCGTCCACGGCGCTCATTTTCACGAGAACAGCCGCAACGCCGACTGGGATGAGCAGCGGCTGCGCGGATCGATTGACTACGTACGTGACTGGGTAAGCAGCGACAATCAGGGTGTGCGCCGCGAAAATGAGTTTACCAACCGCTATCTCTACGATCCCAAGTACCAGCTGCTGATGCGCGAGCGCATCCGGTTTGCCTACGTGCGCGCCAGCGAACTGTTTCAGTACACCGACAGTCAGCGTCAGCGCATAGACTACCGCTGGATAAGCGGTGATCAGGGTATCCCGGTGCTGGAGAACGTGGTTTACGTCGGCACGCCACAGGATGCCCCCAACCGGCGCGGTGCTCAGGACGTGCTGGAG
>SKLB01000071.1 GCA_007123465.1 Spirochaetales bacterium | reverse complement strand
GAGCGCACCTTCCTGCACTACGAGTTATCGCGTGCGGGGACGGTCAGCATCAACGTCTTCAACCTGGCCGGCGACCTGGTGGACGTCATCCAGCGCGGACGGCAGCAGGCCGGCGAGCACTCCACCAGCTGGGACGGCACCAACCGTCAGGGCCGCATTGTGGCGCGCGGCATCTACTTTATCCGCCTTCGTGGTCCCGATATCGACGAGTACCGCAAAGTGATGGTGGTCAAATGAGCCTGGCAACGATACGCCGCCGGGCGCCGCTGCCGGCGGCATCGTTTGTCGTAATCGCGGCGCTACTGGTGCTGATAGCCGCCTGCGATGTAGACGGCCCGGTCAGGGAGGACTTCTCGTACCGCCTGACGGTGGTGGTCGAAGGTACCTACGATGACCCTCCCACCGTGCAGTGGGCCGGTCCCGACCCGCCCGATCCAATTACGCCGCTCAGCGAGACCGCCCCCGGCAGCGGAGTCTTCATCTTTGAGGACACGCCCGACTACAACGCCGATCCCTTTGTGCTTGAGATCCACGTGACCGCCGCCGTACTGGCGGTTGATGAGTTTTTCTCGGTCGACGTGACCTACAGCGAGCTCGGCATGGTACCGGCTACAACCCGCACTATCTATCGGGCGCGTCGTGACGGCGACGATGACGGCGTTACCCCCGAGATCCGGACGTTTCTCAGCGTGCCGTGGTAACGCGCCGGCGCAACCTGCCCTCAGCTTCCCCAGAGGCGTTTGTCGTGCATGCCTTCCTCCAGCGCATCCATCAGCGCTGCGGCGTTCTCCAATGGCGTGCCGGGGTAGAGCCCAAAGGTGATGATGAGGCCGCCGGCGGGGTCGGCCAGAGTGCGCAATACGTCGTGAACGTGTTGGCGAATCTGCTGCGGGGTTCCTGCTACGGTGATGTGCTGCCGGTCGATATCCAGATCCAGCGCCACTCTGCCCTTGAGGTTCTGGGCAATCCAATCCAGTCCGTTGACGCGGTCCTGGATGTTCAGCACCCGGATCGGCAGCGTCAGGAGATCGGGAATCAGTGCCCTGAGGTCTCCGTCGGAGTGCATGTGGATGACCGCATCGTGGCTATGGGCCGGTTGCATGATGCGTCGATACGACGGCAATATGTGCTTGCGGAACAGCTCCGGAGAGAGCATCGGTCCCTGCTGCATGCCCAGGTCTTCAGCATAGCCGAGCCATTCCACCTCACCGTACTCGATGAAACGCTCCACCAGGCCACGGTTGAACCCCTCCAGCATACCCAGCAGCTTCAAAATGCGCGGATCGTCGTCAACCAGGGCCAACAGGGCCGTCTCGTATCCCACAAGATCAACCAGCTTCAGAAACGTGTGACCGTGGCCAATCTCGCCTGACCTCAGGCAATCAAAGAATCCGATTGAGCCGCCGTGGGGAGCGGTCCCTTTGTGCCACGTGACCGGATACCAGTGGGTTGTTTTATCGGGGTCCGGCGGTGTGAACGCGGCTATCCGGTCCAGGTCCTGCAGCGGGTGCTGGTTGACCGCGCCGATGAATCCGCTGATAGACGTCTCCCAGCGGCAGCCCCACGGGTCTGTCCACGGGGCGCCTTTCAGAGCCCACGCGGGGTAGGGAACCGGTTCAGAGCTGCTGACAAAAGCCGGGACGCCGTCGGGAAACAGTGACGGATGATTCTCCACCAGCCGGGCCAGTTGGTTGCGCGGGTAATGATCCCAGCACGCCAGGTTGATGTGAAAAACCACTGGAATGTAATCGGGTGAATCGAAATAGACGCTACGGAGAAGATTCGATCGGTCGATGCGGCCCCCCTCAATGGTCACTGCATGGTAACTGCGGTGTCAGCAGTTGTCAATTGGCGTCAATAATCCTTGACAGCCGGACTCAACAGTTTATACTACCAGCTAACAGTAAGTTAATTACCGTGTATCGGTAGGCTTCCTGTTCGATTCAACCGTCGCGAGACCGCCGGCGCGGCCGGGTTCGCGGCACAAAAAAGGAGACGGGATATGAGAAGAATGCGAACAATCGGGGTCCTGGTGATGGTATTGCTTCTGCTCACTACGGTGCTCTACGCCGGTGGACAGCGTGAAGAAGCCAAACCCACGGTAACCGTGTTGTGGGCGTTGTACGACGGGCTGACAGAGGAGTATCGCGCTGAGCTGCAGTCGGCATTCATGGCGGCGCATCCTGACATCAATCTGGATATTGTGCCGGTTCCGTGGGACCAGATGTACGACCGCATAACTACCTCGCTTGCCGGCGGCCGACCGCCTGAGGTATCGGTTATCGGTACCCGCTGGGCGCTGGAGTTCATGGAGCTCGATGCCATAGTCCCGATGGAAGATTATGTCAGTCAGGCAACCATCGATAACATCCTTCCCGGAACCAAAGAGGCGGTCATCGAGGGCCAGCTGATGGGGCTGCCGGTGGCGGCAGGGGCCAGAATTCTTGCAATCAACACCGACATAACCGACAAGGTTCCGGCTACCATGGAAGAGATGCGTGCCGAGGCGCTGCGAGTCACTACCGATGACCGCTACGGTCTGATTATGCCCGGACGCAAGCACACCGAGCTGACCGACTTTGCCTACTATCTCTACGCCGCCGGCGGCGATTTCTTTGAGATGGAGCCCGATGGGACCTATGGCCGCAGCACCGTCAATTCACCGGCCGGCGTCAAAGCGCTGGAGTTCATGGTCCAGCTGGCAACCGAGGATGAAGTGGTGCCTCCGGGGTTTATGGCAACTACCCGTATGGAAGCTCATCCGGTGTTCTACAGTGGCCGGGCGGGATACGTCATGATTGGCGCCTGGGTGGAATCGGCGCTTGCGGATGCCGGGGCAACCTTTGATGTAAAGTACGCTCAGATCCCCGGTTTCAGAGGTACACCTTCAACGCCGCTGGTGATAACCGACTCGCTGGTGATCTTCAAGGACGCTGCCAACAAGGAAGCCGCCGGTACCTTCATTGACTTCTTCTATCAGGATGAATGGAAGGCTCGTTTCGATGAGCTGATCGGCTTCCCGCCGGTAACCGCCTCGGCGGCTGAACTGCCGCAGTTTCAGACTCCGCTCTACGAGGCGTTGAATGAGGCAGCCGTGAGCGCAAAGCCGTGGCCGCTGATGGAAGGGTTTGCCGAAGTCACCGACATTGTCTGGGATGCCGTTACCGCGGCGTATCTTGGTCAGGCAACGCCCCAGGCGGCGTTGGATGATGCTGCACGCCAGATTGACCGCATGCGCGGGTTCTGATTCTTCATCGCGCTGTTCTCTGTTACGTATGAACGGCACCCACCGAGCTATGCGGTGGGTGCCCCTTCAGCGTGCGGTTACGCAGCCACGCTCTGTAGAACGCGATGGGAGGCGCAAACGTGGGCGCTAGTACAACAACTCTGAGATCTCGATACTGGAACAAGGAAGCTCAACTGGCCTACCTGCTGATGCTTCCCGCAGTAGTGCTGCTGGTGTCGCTGATGGTCTATCCGATTGCCTATGTCTTTATGATGTCGCTCTATCGCACGGACAGGCTCGGGCGGCTGCAGGAATTTGCCGGCATGGCGGCCTATCTCGAGGTGTTCTCCACACGCGTCTTCTGGGAGACTACGGTTCGTACCGCTGTGTGGACGGTTCTGGCTGTCGTAGTCAAAGCGGTACTGGGAATGATCATTGCGCTGGTGTTGAATGTGGAATACACCGGGCGCAGAACGGCACGCATGCTGTTCATCATCCCCTGGGCATCCTCGGTTCCAATTAGCGCAATGCTCTGGAAGTGGGTCTATGACCATGAGTTTGGGCTGCTCAACCAGACCCTGCGCGCAACCGGAATCTGGACTAACCCACCGGTCTGGCTTGGTGCTCCGACATCTGCCTTCATTTCGACCATCTGGGTTGATATCTGGGTTGGCGTCCCCTTCATGGCGCTCATCTTCCTGGCCGGAATGCAGGCCATTTCACGCGATCTCTATGAATCAGGGGAGATCGACGGTGCCAATGCAACGCAGAAGTTTGTTAACATCACTATTCCAGGGATCCGGCATCTGATCCTGATCGCAACCATGCTCTCTTCTCTCTGGACATTCAACGATTTCAACACCGTCTTCATCCTGACCAAAGGCGGCCCGGGAACCAGTACCGAGATACTTATCACCGCGGTGTATAAGCACGGCTTTGAATGGCTGCGGTTCTCCAGAGCCGCGGTAATGGCGGTAGTCACGTTTGTAATACTCACGATGCTCAGCCTGTTCTATGCCAGGATGTTCTTTCGCCAGGAGCGGGACCTATGAGTAATTGGCGCACTCGCAACCGACCGTTGGTAATCGGGCTGACCCTGCTGCTGCTGGGGCTGATGCTCTTTCCGTTCTTTGTGATGGTTTCAACCATGCTGAAATCGAGCCAGGAGATATATGTTGTGCCGGCCACCTGGATCCCGAGGAACCTGACGTTTGCCAACTTCAGCCGGGTCTGGATCGAGTACCATCTGCTGCTCTATTTTCGCAGCAGCCTGATTGTGGCCCTCGGCACCATGGTACTGAACATCCTGGTCAGTGTTCCCGCAGCCTACGCTGTAGCACGGCTGCGCTTTCTCGGGCGCAAGGCCGTGATGTATCTGCTGCTGGCGATACAGATGTTCTCGCCGGTGATTGTGGTCATTTCGCTGTTCAGGATCTTTGCGCGGGCCCAATTGATAGACACCTATACCGGGCTTATCCTGGCAAACACCGTGTTCACCATCTCTTTTGCAACCTGGATGATGACCGGCTACTTCAGTGCAATTCCCTCCGAGATCGAAGAAGCTGCCCGGATCGACGGGTGCAGCCGTGTTGGAACCCTCCTGCGCGTTATGCTGCCGATTGCGGCACCCGGGCTGGTAACGGTCATGATCTACAACTTCATTACGGCGTGGAATGAGTTTCTGTTTGCGCTGACATTCATCAATGCCCGCGCCAAGATGCCTTTGACGCTGGGGATCTACCAGTTTGTCGGGCGATGGTCCACGCAGTGGGAGCTGCTGACAACCTCGGCCTTTCTGGCGTTGATTCCGGTACTGGTGCTCTTCTATCTGATTGAGAAACAGCTGGTTGCCGGGCTTGCCAGTGGCGCAGTCAAGGGTTGATGAACATCCGGGTTTACCGGAGCAAAGGTGCTACACAATAGCGGCAACCGGTGAGCAGCCCGAGTGGGCGCGTGCAGAGCCGTTGCGCGTTGACTGCTTTCACCCGGCAAGCTCGGACCACCGCCCGCTGACAACCGCCCGGGCCGTCAGCGCAGCGCACAGTTTGTGGGTGCGTTTTGATGTGCAGGACCGCTATGTCCGTTCGGTGTGCACCAGATATCTGGATCCGGTATGCAGCGACAGCTGCGTTGAGTTCTTTGTCCAGCCCGGCGCCCGGGGCGGATACTTCAACTTTGAGGTAAACTGCGGCGGAACGCTGCTGCTGTATTACATCGAGGACTGGCGCCGCACGGATGACGGGTTTGAACGCTACCGGCCGGTGGCGCACTGCGATGCAGAGGGAATCGTTGTATCACACACACTGCCGCAGGTGGTTGAGCCTGAGATAGCGCATCCGGTTGAGTGGTCGGTGGTGCTGCGCATTCCGTTGCGGATGCTGGAGCGTTACGTCGGGAATCGCGT
>SKLB01000310.1 GCA_007123465.1 Spirochaetales bacterium | reverse complement strand
AAGGCCGTGTCACCCTGCCCGGTTTTTACGACCGCGTGCGTGAGCTGAGCGCCGATGAGCGCGAGGAAATGGCACGATTGCCGCTCGATGACGAGACCTTTCTCCAGCAGACCGGAGCAGCGGCGCTGTTTGGTGAGGCTGGCTACACCACGGTTGAGCGCATCGGCGCCCGGCCAACGCTGGAGATCAACGGCATCCACAGCGGCTTCGGCGGCACGGGCGCCAAGACGGTCCTGCCGGCAACCGCCACCGCCAAGATCTCCACGCGCCTGGTACCCGACCAGGACCCCGCCGAGGTACGCGATATGCTGCTGGACTACTTCAAGACCTACACACCGCAGACGGTCAGCCACGAGGTCGAGGTAATGGCGCTGGGCCCGCCTTTGATCACCGAGCGCGACAACCCCGGCAACCGCGCGCTGGCCGCGGCGCTGGAGTCGGTGTGGGGCCGCGCGCCTGTGTTCAAGCGCGAGGGCGGCAGCATCCCGGTCTCGATCTACCTGCAGCGTGCGCTGGGCATGCCCTCGGTGCTGACCGGCTTCGGCCTGCCCGATGACAACCTGCACGCACCCAACGAGAAACTGGACCTGGCCACCTGGTACCGCGGCATCGACACCCTGATTCACTTTTTCTACAACGCCGCCGACGGGAACATCAGATGAGCCCCGCCGAGGACCGACACCCCGAGCTGCAGCAGTACCGCAAGAGCATCGACAACATAGACGCAGCGCTGGTGTTCCTGCTGGCTGAACGCTTCAAGATCACCAAGGAAGTGGGTTACTACAAACGTGAGCACAACCTGCCGCCCGGTGACCCCGAGCGCGAAGAACGTCAGATTGCCCGCCTGCGCGAACTGGCCGCCAGCGCCGGCCTGGATCCGGAGTTCAGCGGCAAATTCCTGCAGTTCATCACCCGCGAGGTCATCCGCCACCACGAACAGATCCGCGAAGACCGCTGAGCGCTTTAGACGTACACCTGCTGCATGAATACGTTCTGCATGAAGAACAGTGCAACGTAGGAGAGTAACGCGGCGGAGGTTGGTGTGGCCACCCAGCCCATGACGATATTGCGCAAGACCGTGAGATTGAGGTTTTTGCCGCCTTTGGCCAGGCTGACACCAATTATTGCGCCAACCGCCGCCTGAGACTGCGAAACCGGCACCAGCGGTAAGCTCGGCAGGCCCATGCCCTGCAGCCAGGCCTCCAGCCCCTCGGACGCAAACAGAAACAGGACCGTTGCGGTTGCGGCAATCACAACAAACGCGGTTACCGGCGACAGCTTGAACAGGGCCGAGCCCACCGTCATCATCACCCGCCTGGAATAGGTTACCACGCCAACCGCCGTTGCCAGGCCGCCGACCAGAAACAGCTGCTGCGTTCCGGTAAGGGTCACACCCAGCACGGACAAGTCAATAAACGGAGAGGCCGGAACAAATACGCCCACCACGTTAGCCATGTTGTTGGCGCCCAGGCTGTACGAGCCAAACACTCCCGCCAGGATCAGCGCGGTGCGAGTGTATTTGTCGAGCCGTATCAGGTGGATGTTGAGCCGATTGAGCGCAAAGCGCACCACAAAGAACAGCGCAAAGGCAATCGCGGCTCCCAGAATCGGTCCGTAGATCCAGGTGCCCACGATTCTGGTAAGCGCTTCCTGATCGGTAGGATACCCGGAGAAGAGGTTCCAACCAACTATGGCGCCGACAATCGCCTGGGTGGTAGAGACCGGCAGCCCGGCGCGGGTCATAAGCATAACGGTGGTTGCGGCCGCCGCCGACACAACAAACGATCCCGGCAGGGCGTTTACCGCGCCCAGCGCGCCGAGGCCCTTGGCGGCTCCCGCGCCGCTGATAACGGCACCGGCGGTGATGAAGATCGCCGAGATAATGGCAGCGGTGCGGAACGAGACCATCCGTGTTCCAACGGCGGTGCCAAAGATGTTGGCCGCGTCATTGGCGCCTAGCGACCAGCCCATGTAGAGCCCGCTGGTCAGAAAGAACAAACCTGCAAATGGCATGCGGAGCTCCCTTACATGTTACGCTTGATTGCGTAGACCGCAAGGCGTTCGGCAACGGCCTCGGCTTCATCGGCCACCATCGAGATGCGCTCGGCAAAGTAGCGCATATGCACGCGCTTGCTGAAGAGCTCGATCTCATCGGAAGTAAACGCCTTGCGCTTGATGCGCTCCTCTATCACGTCGGCTTCGTGCTCCCAGAAGTGCACCTTGTCCAGATGCTCGGTTACCCGGTAGAGCTCGCGGAAGAACGCGCGTACCGCCAGGGTCAGCTCCAGTACCGCCTTGACACAGTTCTCGGTCAGCTCGAGGAAATCCTCTTTGAGGAACGGGTAGATGTCCGGCCTCTCGATACTGAAGCTCATGGTCACGTGCTTGGTGGTATCCAGTACGTTGTCGAGCGTCTCCAGCAGCCCCAGCACGTCACCTCGTGAATCCGGTATCAACATCTCGGCGTAGAGCCGGTGCTTGATGTCGCGCCGCAGGTTGTCGGCCTCGTGCTCCATCTTGTCGATCTCGGCGGTCTTCTCTTCAAAGCCGTCACGCTTGTCCTGCAGGTACTTCTTGACGGCTTCTTCCAGCAGCAGCGCGCACTGATCAACCAGGCTGAAAAGGCGGTCCATATCGAGTTGCAGCGTCTTGGCTTTTGAGGTGAAAAGGCCGCGGGTCTCGTCAGTCTTTTTCACGGTGCACTCCTTTGCCACACCGATTGCAGGTGGAGCGAGTCAAAAGTATATCCGCACAGGGTAACAGATCTCGGCGGGCTTACTCCATCCCCACCACTTTCTTGGCCGCGCGCAGGTAGTTAATGTTTGGTTTGTCGGACAGACCGAGCTCTTCGACAACCTGTTTCATACCGGCGTAGTCTTCGCTTTCGGCACAGGTGGTCTCAACCAGTGCGCCGTTGAACCACACCTGGGCGTATTCGCAGATGATGCCATCGATGGTGTAGCCGTAGCGCATCTTCTCCACGTCTACCGGCGTCAGATCGGGGTGCTTGCGTGCCATTGAGATGAATTCATCGATAGTGTAGCTGTCGGCGTCCAGTTTCATTTCAACTTTGAGGTGCGACAGAATCTCAGCCAGGTCCTTCCTGGGCACCGGAAACTGGAACTTGCCGCGCGGCTGGAAGATCTCGTAGCCTTCAGGGGTCTCCCCAACCTTGGTCTTGATATCAAGCAGCCCTTCGCGTACTTTGACGTTGGCTTCGTTGGTATGGACCGACAGAAAGTAGGTTTCAAGCGGCATCCGGCGCGCCTTGAACAGCACGGTCTTGCCGTTCCAGAGCTTGGCCTTGACGTGCTCGATAATACCCTGCTCAAAAACACGGAACTCCGCGCGCGGCACTATCTTGGCTGCCTCGTCTGCGCTGGTGGCCTGGTTCTTTGCAAAAACGTCTGACATACAGTTCTCCTCTTGCTGGTAGCGGCTATCGCGCCCAGTGTAGCACGGAGCCTGTGGCGCACGCCAATTAAAATCGTTATGCATGCGGCTAGATATCTTTTATGGTTCGCACGGGTCGATTTGCTTGACAGGAGCCGCACCCATGGCGGACCATACATCATCAGGAGGCAAGAAGATGGCTCTATCACCCGGGACTGAAAAGCTGCGCCGCTATCTGGAGACGGCGCGAGAAAGCATAACCAGCGGCACCACTGTCCACTGCGTACTCGGCAACGAGGCCGCTGACCTGGACTCCATGGCATCGGCACTGATCTACGCCTACTACAGCGCCGGCGGTGCATCCGCTGATCCGCAGCGTGGCGTGGTCCCTGTGATCGACATACCGCGCGCCGACTTCAAGCTGCGCACCGAAGCGGTGTATCTGTTTGCAGAAGCCGGCGTGGACCCCGCGCTGCTGCTGTTTGCCGACGACCTGGACCTGGACGCTCTGCACAAGGCAGGCACGCTGCAGCTGACCCTGATCGACCATAACAAGCTGTCCGCTGCGCGCCGGCAATTCTCGGACTGCGTGACCGGGATCATCGATCACCACAAGGATGAGGGGCTTTTCAGCAACGCCGCCCCGCGTATCATCGAGCCGGTTGGCTCGGCGGCCACCCTGGTGGCAGAACTGATGCTGGGCCGGCAGGAGTTGCTGGAGAAAGGGTCGGCTACGCTGCTGCTGGGCACCATTCTGCTCGACACCGTCAACCTGGACCCCAAAGCCGAGCGTGCAACTCCCCGGGACCAGCAGGCGGTCGACACGCTGCTGCAGCTCACCGGCGCCGATCAACAGAAGCTCTTTGACAAGCTGCAGCAGGAGAAGTTCAACGTCTCCGCACTCGACAGCGCGGACCTGCTGCGCAAGGACTACAAGGAGTGGACTCTGGGGCCAAAGCAGGTCGGAATCGCCTCGGTACTACTGCCGATTGAAGACTGGCTCAAGAAGGATCCAACACTGTCCGAGTCACTGGCCACGTTTGCGCGGGCGCACAGCCTCGACGTGCTGATTGCAATGAACGCCTACACCAATCCCGGCTTCACCCGCGAGCTGGCGGTCTATTGCCCGGACGAGGAGCTGCGTAGCAGGTTGCTGGGGTTTCTCAAGGGCAGCGAACTGCAGCTGAAGCCGATAGGTTCAAGCGCCACCGATCCGGCAACCGCGCTGTTTGCGCAGGGCAACCTGGCCTACTCGCGCAAAAAACTGCAGCCGCTACTCGCCGAGTTCTTCGCCGATGTCTGACGGTTGGGACCGTTGAGAATCGGCTGGTTTGGAACCCGGCGCCCGCGAATAGCGCGCACTGACAAAGTCGATGAACTGCTGCAGCGCCGGTGAACCGGACTCCTGACTGCGATACGCAAGACAGACATTGCGGTGCAGGTTGAGTCCGGATACCGGGATGGCTTCCAGCCAGCCGCAGGAGGCCTCGGTCCTGACCATCGACGCGCACAGGATGGTCATCCCCAGATTATGCATCACCATGCGTTTGATGGCTTCGGTATTACCCACTTCAAACACCAGGTTGAAGACCAGGTTCAACGCACGCAGCCGTTCTTCGACCGCCTTGCGCGTCAGCAGATCTCGTGATGGCAGGATCAGCGGCTGGTCCGAGAGGTCGGCGATCTCCAGCGTCTTTCTGCCGGAGTAGTCGTGCTCGTGTGACACCACCGCCACCAGCGGGTCCCTGGTCAGAAGCACTTCGCTGAAGTGCGGCTTTTTGCTTACCCGCGCCGAGCGGCCCAGGATGGCCACATCCACTTCGCCGGCCACCAGCAGTTGCTCAACGCGATTGGCGCTGGCAATCTGCAGCGAGAACGAGTTTGCCGCGTGTTCGGCGCGGTAATCGGCAATCATCGACGGGACAAGGTGAATTCCCGGCATGCTGCTGGCACCGATCCGCACCAGGCGGCTGCTGGAGTCCACAGCGTCGTGCACCACGTTGACCGACTGTTCAAACATCTCCAGCAGCCGTTCGGCGTAGGGGAACAGCTCGGCGCCGGCCTCGGTCAACTCCAGCCGCTGTCCCACGCGCCGGAACAGCCGCGTTCCGTACGAGTTCTCCAGCTCACGGATCTGCGCACTTACCGCGGGCTGAGTATAGTAGAGCTTCTCAGCGGCCTTGCTGATGTTCTTGAGTCTGGCAACGGTGTAGAAGGCACGGAATTTTACTACGTCCATCAGTATAAAAATCTCGAATGAACAGTATACAGAGCTTT
>SKLB01000193.1 GCA_007123465.1 Spirochaetales bacterium | reverse complement strand
GGTGGCGTAGCTCAGTCGGTAGAGCAAGCGGCTCATATCCGCTCGGTCAGGGGTTCAAATCCCTTCGCCACTACGTGCGTTCTTTCAGAGTGCTGTCCGTGAGACCGCTGAGCGTCTCGATCTCACGGACAAACTCTTCCACATTTTCGAAGTTACGGTAGACTGAGGCAAACCTGACGTAGGCGACTCGGTCCAGATCGTAGAGTTTTTCCAGCACCATCCTGCCGACCTCTGTCGAGCTGATCTCGTGGCTGCTGCGTCCGAGCAGCATGGCGCTTTCTTCCAGTTCATCGAGGACGTTCTCAATATCGATCTGTGACACAGGGCGCTTGCGCAACGCCTGCTGGATGCCTTTCTCGAGTTTCTCACGGTCAAATGGTTCGCGGCGTGCATCGCTCTTTTTGATCACCATCAACGGTTTCTCCTCGATCCGTTCGTACGAGGTGAAACGGTAGCTGCAGGCGAGGCATTCGCGCCGCCGGCGGATGGTGCCGCCGTTGGCCAGCGCACGCGATTCCACCACACGGTCTTCGAGGCTTTTACAGCGGGGACAACGCATGCTAAGAGTATAGCGAAAAATAACGTTTGTTGGGAGCTGCGATGTCACGCGATACAACACTACACTCAACACGATGGGGTACGCGCAGTAGCGAGCGGGCGGTTGTTGTGCTACACGGTTTTGGCGCCGACGCGGACGACCTGGCGCCGTTGGGCCGCGCGCTCGATCCCGCCGCCGAATGGGACTGGCACTTCATCCGCGCTCCGCTGGGGCTGCAGTACGGCGGGGTGGCCTACGGTCGGGCGTGGTTCCCCGACACGCCGCAGGAGATGGCCCAGGCGCTTCAGGGCAGCTATTTCAGCGCTTTGGAGCAAATGGACCCGCCTGGGCTGCGGCGGTCCGGGCAGCAAGTGCTGGAGTACATCGATGATCACGATCTGGGGCATAGAACGCTGGCGATCGGCGGCTTCAGCCAGGGTGCAATGGTTGCACTGGAGTGTGTGCTGCAGCGCAGCGACGCTCCCGCCGGGCTGTTTCTGCTCTCCGCAGGGTTGATTGCCGCCGAGCGTACCGCACGCCAGGCGCGGGCGCACCGCGGTTGCCGTTTCCTGCAAAGTCACGGCAATAGCGATCCGATTCTGCCGTACTCATCAGCGCGCGCGCTGCACCAGACGCTGCTGGAGGCCGCGTGGGACGGCGAGTTGGTGACGTTTGACGGCGGGCACACCGTTCCCGAGCAGCTGACAGAACCGCTTGCGCTGTTCCTATCCGGTTAGCGCTACCGCTTCGACCTCAATGGCGGCGCCCTTGGGGAGCGCTGCAACCTCAACACACGAACGCGCAGGGTAGGGCTTCTGCAGATGGCGCTCGAAAACCGCGTTTACGGTTGGGAAGTCGGCCATGTCGGTGATAAAGCAGGTGAGCTTGACGGTACGCGCAAAGCTCGATCCGGCAGCTTGCAGCACGGCCTGCAGGTTCTGCATGACCTGCTCGGTCTGCTGCTCGATACTCTGCGCCACAATGGTACCGGTTTGCGGGTCAAGCGGGATCTGCCCGGCAGTGAATACCATCTCGCCGACGCGCATAGCCTGCGAATAGGGTCCGACCGCGGCGGGCGCCGCCTCGGTTGCTATCTCTTCTCGTGTTTGCGCCATGCTGTTCTCCTTGCAGATAGAATGGTAGCAGCTATTGCCGCATTGCGCCACAGGGTGTAGACAGAAGCACTAAAGTAATGTAACTTGATTTAGTAAGAAAAGTACTGTTGGTGAAGCTGAGTTCTTTCGCAGCGCACCTGGGGCGTGCTTTATTGATTAATTTGGTTCAGTTATCGCATACTCAATTGAGATCATGCTAATTGTGTTAAGGAGGAAGATTATGATCAACCGAAGTATAGTTCGTTCAACCGGCCGGGTGACGGCAATGATGGCCGTGCTGATGATCGCCGCTGGGACGCTGTTTGCCGCTGGAGCGGGGGAGACAGCCGAAGATCAGACCTTCGAGCTGCGCCTCACTACCGTTGTCAGCCCGCCACATCCGTGGATCGATATGGCCGAGTATTTTGCCGAAGAGGTCAGTGAGCGGACCGACGGTAACGTTTCCGTGAGGATCTATCACAGCGGTGCGCTCGGTAACGATGAGGCAACCATCGACGAGATGCGCATCGGCAGCGTTGATTTTGTGATTGGCGGTGTTTCCAATGCGGTATCGTTTCTGCCGGAGTACCAGATCACCGGCTTCTCGTACCTGTTTGAGGACCTCGATCACTTCCGGCGCGTTACTGCCAACGACAGTCCGTTCTTCCAGCATCTGGTGCAGAGCCACCAGGAGCGCAATCTTCCGTTTCAGCTGCTGGCGCTCGCCGGAGGAGGAACACGGGTAACTTCTACCAACCTGGGTCCGATTACTCATCCGGATGATCTGCAGGGCGTACGGATTCGTCTGCCCGGCAACCCGCTCGAGTCGAGAATCTGGCAGGAGTTTGGTGCGCTGCCAACGTCGTTGCCGTGGGGAGAGATATACACTGCGGTACAGACCGGTGTAGTCAACGCTTTTGAGAGCACCATCAGCGGATACTATGGGAGCCGGCTGTTTGAGGTTGCTCCTTATCAGTCGCTGACAAATCACCAGGTCATGATTTCTCACTTTACCGCCAGTGAGCGGACATTGGATCGGCTGCCGGCGTCGTACCGCGAGGTTATCGAGGAAGTGGCTATCGAAGCCGGCCGCATAGGAACCGACCGCGGTGCCGAGTATGACCAGACGCTGCTGGCAGAGATGGAAGCCGAGCACGGAGTGCAGGTCCAGCACGTGGACATCGAGCCGTTTGTGCAGCGGGTGCAGCCGCTGCACGATGAACTGGCGCAGCAGGCGGGCGTGACCGAACTGCTGCAGATGGTTCGCGATATGCAATAGCAGCTCAAGGCGGTACAATGGAACGGACTACCGGAATCATGCTTCTGAAGCGGCTGAACAACGGGGTTGAACGCGGAATTCTGATCGCCGGTACGCTGCTGTTTGCCGTGTTTGTTGCGGTAGTCTTTCTGCAGGTGGTCTCGCGTAACTACTTGCGGATCTCGATGCTATGGATTCAGGAAGTGGCGCTCTTCTGCTTTATCTGGTCGGTATTTCTCGGCGGGTCGGTAGCGGTACGTCAGCGGCAGCACTATATCGTGGAGATATTCCCTGATCGCTTTGTGCGGGTGAACCAGATCCTGAACCTGTTTGCTGACGTATGCCTGTTCGGGTTGGTCTACATTCTGCTTCCGGTTGGGATCCAGTTTGCCCAGCTGGGAATGAACCGCTACTCAAGGGTGCTTCAGCTTCCGCAAGCGCTGTTCTTCGCCGCGTTCCCGGTTGCCGGAGCGTGCATCCTTCTGTTCGGCATAGAGATTGTTCTTGATGACATTCGAAGTCTACGGAACCGGAGAGCGGCTGAATGAATCCACTCCTGCTGCTGATGGGATCGTTCTTTCTGATCGTAATCCTGAAAGTGCCGATTGTTTTTGCCTTCATGATCTCCTCGATTATCACGCTGTCCTATCTGCGCATGCCGATGATGAGCGTGCTGAATCACGTCTACTCCAGCATCGATTCCTTTCCGCTGCTGGCGGTGCCGTTTTTTCTGCTGCTGGGGCAGTTGATGAACCAGGGGGGTATTACCGAGCGTCTGGTAACGCTGTCGGACAAGCTGGTGGGCCACGTGCGCGGCGGACTCGGGCACGTCAACGTTATGGTGAGCATGCTATTTGCGGGGCTGTCCGGTTCTTCAGTTGCCGACACCGCCGGAATTGGCGCCATGCTGATTCCGGCCATGAAGAAGGCCAGGTTCGATGTGGGGTTTTCAGCCGCGGTAACCGCGTGTTCTTCGGTGCTCGGCGGCATTATTCCGCCCAGCATCATCATGGTTGTCTATGCGTCGCTGGCACGGATCTCGGTGGGAGCGCTGTTTCTCTCGGGAGTGATTCCCGGCGTGATGATTGCCCTGACTCAAATGGGCTACACCTACTACATGGCGGTCAAGCACAACTACCAGCCGGCCAACCCCCGATTCTCGCTGATAGAGGCGGCAAAGGCGTTCTGGAAAGCAATCCCGCCGCTGATGATGCCTTTGATCATTATCGGGGGCATTTCAGCGGGTATCTTTACCGCGACCGAAGCAGCAGCGGTTGCCGTGGTCTACGGACTGGTTCTGGTGTTTGGTGTGTATCGCTCGATGCGGTTCCGTGATCTGCCGGGGTTGATGGGCAGAGCGCTTGTTGGTTACTCGCTGCCGATGATGGCGGTTGCGGCTTCGGGTATCATGGGCTGGTTGATAGCGTATCTCAACGCACCTGAGATCATCCTCTCCTTTATCCTGGGGATTACCGAGGCACCGTTTGGAATCGCGATGCTGATTGTGGCGTTTTTGCTGGTGCTGGGGACGTTTCTGAGTCCTATCATCAGCGTTGTTGTTTTTCTTCCGATACTGCAGGCCATGGGGGCGGCGGCAGGCCTGGCTCCGATTCACCTCGGGATCATCGTTGTGCTCACGCTGTCGCTGGGGAGGGTTACCCCGCCGTACGGTATCTGCATGCTGGTTGCCGCGCAGATCGCCGAGATCCCCAACCACAAGGTCTTTGTGGCGTCAGTTCCGATGATTGTGCTCGCCCTGTCGATCATCATCGTGGGAATTATCTTTCCGGGCCTGTTCATGGCTCTGCCGCGGCTGCTGATGCCGCAATACCTGTAGAGGAGCAAACAGAATGGCTAGCGCGTATGAGAGAGTTCGAACACTGGTGGATGGTGGGCGAGTACAACCGCCGGCGATCAGCATTTGGAAGCACTTCCCGCAGATCGATCGCAGCACGGAGCGGTTTGTCGATCGAACTATAGAATTCCAGAACGCCGGCAACTGGGATTTTGTGAAACTATCCTACAACGGACTTTACTCGATTGAAGACTGGCAATCCGAGATACAGTGGCCCGAGAGCGAGGACCAAGTCGGCCGGGTGAAGCGATTCGGTATAGCATCGGCGCGTGACTGGCAGACCCTGGAGCCCAACAGCGTGGAGGAGGGGGCGCTGGCACGCGAAATCAGCGCTACCACACGGCTGTGCGCCGAGTTCGGCGGTTCAGTTCCGGTGATCGGTACCGTATTCAGCCCGCTGACAACGGCCATAAAGATGACAGGCGACGCGATCCTGGAGCATATGAAGAACGACTCAGCGTTGCTGCAGCGCGGATTGGAGGTGATAACCGAGACAACCGTTGCCTTTGTGCGCAAACTTCTGTCTGCGGGGGTCGACGGGATATTCTTTGCCACTCAGCTGGCCACCACCGACCGCCTCAGTGTAGAGCTCTACTCCGAGTTTGGACGGCCTTACGATCTGAAAGTACTGCAAGCAGCACGTTCGTGCTGGTTCAACATTCTACACATTCACGGTTCGCAGCCGATGTTTGCCGATCTCGAGAACTATCCGGTACAGGCGATAAACTGGCACGATCGGACTACCGCTGTCAGCCTCAGCAAAGCGCGAACCATGACCGACAAGATCTTGATCGGCGGTGTGAACGAGAATCATACGCTTCTGCACCGCAGCGACGACGATGTAGCACGCGAACTGCGCGACGCGGTCGAGCAGGTTGCCGATCGCCGGTTGATCATTGGGCCCGGTTGCGTGGTTCCTCTCAGCGTAGACGAG